>JABFRM010000324.1 GCA_013141155.1 Methylococcaceae bacterium
GTCGGGACGATATTGTGCCAGGGGTATCGGGGCTTGCGGAGCAAAATAACTGTCGCGTAGTCTTTTGCCGCTTGCTTGGGCTGGGATGCCCAAAACAAGCTATCGCAAAAGTAGCGACTCTCCTTTTGAAAAACTTGTTTTGCTAAATCTAATCCAATTCGTTTAATATTCATGGTGGACGCCTCTCAATGTTGTCTGAATGTTAATCATATCAGTCTGGCACCTCGATGCCGATAGTTGGGGGGTGTCCATCCCATTGCCGTACGGGCAGGATCGGCCGTTAGCACAGTCATCGCCGAACGCATGCGATGGCGGATGCGCTGGAGTCAAAAAGGCGCTCAAACCTTTTTGCAAGTTCGATGTGCCGTTTTAAACGACGACCTCGGCAAACATTTCAATCGCTGGTATTCGGGTAAGGCCTTACCACCTGCTAACCAGAATGCTTATCTAAATGCTGCCTAGTTTGCCCCCGTTTTTGGCCGCTCCCAGGACTAACACTTTGAGACTGAAAGTTTGAACATTTTGATACCTTGCTAATATGTAACTTGACAGTAATTTTATGTTTGAATAAAGCGTAGTTAAGGGTTAAATTAATACAAAATTAACGGAGAAGGAGAGTCGCTACTTTTGCGATAGCTTGTTTTGGGCATCCCAGCCCAAGCAAGCGGCAAAAGACTACGCGACAGTTATTTTGCTCCGCAAGCCCCGATACCCCTGGCACAATATCGTCCCGACCCAGCAAGGGGATCGGGACATCGTGCCAATAGTTGACGCTGCCTATCGGTAAGCCTCTGTATTTCACCTACGCGTTGCTCCGGCTCAACACCCGGCCCTGTGCAGCTATCGGGGACTAAAAATCATCACTTCGCTATCGCTCCGTTTCCATGATGTTCAGCGGATGAAAATATGAAAACTATTAATTCAAAAAATATTGTTTACATTTTTGTTTGGCTAATTATTGAATGTTTGTTTAATTCCGCTAAATCAGATGATATTAGGTTACCTGATTCCGACAGTATGCATATCGGAAAAGGGTATGACTCCATTACAGGAGAGGTTAAATCTACTGTATGTGTTTCAGGAACACCAATACCTTTAGCAGATGGAACCCCTCAAGCCGGAAATATGGATTATGAACAGACAAATTCACTGGAAAAACTGAGTGCCTTTTCGCAAACAAGTGTAGCAGCTTCGTATGGGAATGGAGCATTTTCTGCCGATGCATTTTATACAACCCTGTCTGAAAAAAAATACTCAAGATTTAATGAACACCTTATGGTTAAGGTTGCTGTTGAAAACCAGAGAGAGTTATTGCCTGTTGACAGGCTAAATCCAAATAGTTTGAAAAAAGATGCTAAGAAGGCATGGAAAAAGGGGCAAGAAGAATTTCGAAGTCTGTGTGGTGATATGTTCATTGTCGGCAAAATAACTGGCGGCGAGTTTATGGCATTATTTTCAGGGGAAACATCCAGTACAGAAGAACAAAACAGTATGGCAGCCAGTTTAAACGCTGCTGGCAAAGGTACATGGGGCCAAGCAAGTGGCAGTGCTACAGTAGAAGAGCGAATAAATCAATACTATAAAGATGGGAAGATTCAAGCAAAAATTTTGCGCAAAGGTCCTCATGAAGAATTTCCACAATTAAATGTAAAAGACATTATTGAATATGCTCGTACATTTCCAAATAGAGTCAAGGGTAATGAAGCGACCTTAGCCAATAATACTTATTCACCCTGGACTATCGCTTGGATAGCAACAAACTACAAAGCATTAGGATTAGTGCCAAAAGATTCAGGGCTTTTAAATAACAGCATAAAAAAAGCAACCCTTCTCCGATCTCTTGTTCAACGTGCAAATGGTCTTGTTTTTATGTTGGACCAAAAGCACACAGATGAATTTGGGGATTTTGATCACGGGAAAGCACGGGCAGAAATCATTAAAATTAATAACAAAATCGCAGATTTGCGCTTATCAGTTACGACATGTGTAAATGCCAAAATAAAAATAAAAATAGAAAGCGAGGAGTGTAAAAAGGATCTCGACGAAACAGTCTTAGAAATTCCAGCTAGAAAAAAAGAACTCCCCTTAGACCCTTCGGTAGATGGGCTTACCGCAATTGTGACGACTCCAAAAGGAATAACTAAGGTGCTGGATTTAAAGGGCACTTGGTTTTATGATGCGAGGAGTGGATTCTACGGCAACCGATGTTCACCTTCAAATAACTGCCTTGATAATTATACCCCCATAACTAATTTGGAAAATGGTAAACACCTAAATGTAGTGTTTCGTCGTCCTATCAGGCTTCCACAAAACTCAACTGTGTACTTTTTAACTCATGATAGTCATCGTGGTGATAACAAAACGCCGCCGAGCGACCCGCTAAAGGCTATTTTTTATGAGCCGCTCTACCCTGATGATTTCACATTTCCTGGCGAAATTACCGAAACAACATGGGAAAGTAAGCCATTGTAGAACCATAGAATACGTCGGGAAAGCGTAAAATTTTAACAGCTATTATTTTATTTATGCTGCTCCTACAAGTCCAGAAAGGACAGGGGTTTGCCAATTTTTTTCCCATTTGTTACTGGTAAGTTTCCCTCTAATTTGTAAGAAATTATGGGCACCTTCACGAGTGATCGATATACACTAATCAGGACACATTTTTTGAAGTATTCTACAGAGAAAAAGGTGTATCTGATGACAAACAAAACCAGAATTGTTATACCGGCGAGTTCAAAGCCGCCGCAGTGAAATTGGTGGCTGAAGGCAAGCAATCAGCGCCAGAAGCATCGAAAAGTCTGGGTATTGGTGAAAGTACGCTATACAAATGGATTGATCAACTCAAGCCAGGTGATGAAAAAGACAGTAAAAGCATCAAGGTAAATGACGAGCTAAAACGCTTACTCAGTGAGGTTATTGAGCTAAAAAAGAAGCTGGCATTGGCGGAGGAGCATCGTGAAATATTAAAAAAAGCGGCGGCATACTTCGCTGCTCAAACGCTGTGAAGTATGCCTGGATTAAAGCCCAGCAAAACCAGCACGCCTTCAATGTCAACGGGATGTGCGAGATGCTGGGAGTGATGCGGAGTGGATATTACGCATGGAAAAATAACCCTCAATCTACCCGTGACAAAGAAGATATCCGATTGGGCGAGTTGATTAAAAAATCATTTTATGAAGGTCGTCATACCTACGGCAGAAAACGAATCCAAGATGATTTAAAAGATTGGGGTGAAAAAGTCAGCAAGCGTCGTATTGGTAAATTGATGGCAAAATTGGGTTTATGGTGCAAAACACGCAAAAAATTCAAGGCTACCACGAACTCAAAACACAATGAGAAAATATCGCCTAACATATTGAAT
>JABFRM010000067.1 GCA_013141155.1 Methylococcaceae bacterium
CACTAGTAAATGCACAGCAGCGTTTATTGCATGATGTCTCGCATGAACTGCGTTCGCCTTTGGCAAGAATACAGGCCGCTATCGGTTTGGCACACCAGCAGCCTGATAAAATACCCTTGACCTTGGAACGTATTGAAAAGGAGTCGCAACGGATGAATGATCTGATTGGTGAATTACTTGCACTTTCCAGGCTGGAAGCAGGGGTGATCGGTAAACTGGAAGTCATCGACATGAGCGAGCTGATTGCTGAAATTGTCGAAGATGCCAGACTTGAAGCCGATAGCAAAAACGTAAAAATTGTATTAACCACAGCAGAGGAAGCCTTCATTAAAGGCCAATATGACCTGATATACAGAGCTATTGAAAATGTGCTGCGCAATGCTATTAAGCATACAAAAAGCAACAGCACAGTCAGCGTAAGTGCTAATCTTGGCAGCAGTGGCCATCAATTGCACATCGTCATTACCGACCAAGGGCCTGGTGTAGCGGAAACAGAATTAGCAGCTATTTTCGAACCTTTTTTCCGTGGTTCCAATAGTCAAAAAGCTCAAAGCATCGGCCTGGGATTGACCATTGCGTTGAAAGCAGTCGAAGTCCACAATGGCAAAATCATTGCTGGTAACCGCCAGGAAGGAGGTTTTCGGGTAGAAATTGTTCTGCCAGTCTCCTAACTAGCGATTAATTCTAATTCATTTTGAAATCATTCAGACGATTTCCTCTGAAAAACGCTTATAATCTTGCGCCAATGCTTTGATGTTTGATATGTCCATTTTAGTTCCTATCATTTCGTTACCCAGTTAGGGTAGTTATAAATAGGTACTTACACAATCTTATTTACAGCCTCGATGTCATGCAAAAACTTAACCACCGGCCCCGAAAAACACTAAACTACAAAACGCCGCATGCAGTATTTTTTGGCGATGACAAACGGCAGGCTGCATGAATACTAGAATTGCACTTCAGAGTTGAACTCGCCATTCTTTATTCTTTATTCTTTATGCTGCAAAATGCGTGATCATTTTTTGGGTTTTAATTTAAAAACCAAGTCTTTTGGATTGTTTTTATTAATTGATGGTAGTTATTCTGGTATGGGTATATGAAAGAAATGACAATTTCTTGGACGGTTTTAACGTTGATTTTTATCAGTGTCACTATTTCTGCGTTAGCTCAGGTTACCTTGAAACAAGGGATGTCTTCACAAGTTGTACAACAGTCCCTAACTGGCAATTGGCTTGAAATAGTGCGTGCAGTCGCTTCCAATTTCTATATTTGGTTAGGTCTTTCATTATATGCAGTAGGTGCAGTGCTATGGTTGAGTGTGCTGGCACGAATTGATGTGAGCGTCGCTTATCCTTTTGTAGGTCTCGGGTTTATTCTTACGGCGTTAATGGGGGTGTTTTTTCTCGGTGAAGCATTTTCGGTGATACGTTTCGTAGGTACTTGCCTCGTAGTATTAGGTATTGTTTTGGTTACTCAAGGCTGTTGAATATAAGGCGAGGAGTAAATCCAATCAGCTCGCGCTACTGATTGGCGTAAGCAGATATGGATATTCAGATTGCTTTTGCCATTTGCGTTAATGTTGTTTTAGTTTAAAGCATTGCTTGGCGTAACCAGGTGAAGTTAAATGTTCGTTTTTAATTTCAAATCCACCAAAATCTTGTCCCTAACCAATTGTCCCGACAGTGTCACCATCGGCATACCGCCACCAGGATTGACGCTGCCGCCAACAAAATACAGGTTACGCAACTGTTCGCTGCGTTGTGGAATTTTAAAGCCGAAATTTTTAAAGCGATCCGCTACTACGCCGTAGATAGACCCTTGATTGGAATAGTAACGCGCCTGAATGTCCGCGGGTGTCCACGTTTCTTCGCAGACGATGTGTTTCCTGAGGTCAGTTAACCCCATGCGTTCCAGTTTGATTAACACCCGCTCGCGGAAAGCGGCGTAGTCTTCGCTAGTCAAAGGCTGTTGTGGATTCAGGTGCGGGATGTGCGGTAGGATCTTAATAATTTCACAGCCGTGCGGAGCTTGGGCTGGGTCGCTTTTAACTGGAGCGACGAGGTAAATAGTGGGGTCATCGGATAGTCTGTTATCCTTAAAAATCGCATTAAAATGTTCGCGCGGATGGTCAGAGTAAAAGAAATTATGGTGCGCGAGCTGTTCATAAATACGATCTACACCTAAATGCACCACTAAGCCAGAACAAGTTGGTTCAAAACGTTTGAGCTTTTTGGCTTGTGCGGAGTTATGCAGCAATTGCTGATAAGCTGGTATTGCTTCCATATTGGAGACGATAATATCGGCATTAAGGATACTATCATTGGTTAATCTCACGCCGCTAGCACGGTCGCCGCTATATTGGATTTCTGCCACTTCGGCATTGACGCGTATCGACACACCTAGCTCTACGGCGAGCTTTTGCAACGCTTCTGCCATCTTATACATGCCGCCTTGGATGTACCACAAGCCGTAACCGAATTGAATGTAAGGCAGTAAGTTCATCAACGCTGGCGCGTCGTAAGGCGACGAGCCAACATATTTTATAAAATAATTGAGGATTTCAACCAGCTTGGGGTCTTTGATAAAGCGCCGTACACCCTGATCCATCGAGCGAAACACATCAAACTCTTTTAAGCTCTTGATGGCGCCATAGTGCTGTACCAGTTCCCAGAACGTATCTAGCCCGTGTTCAAAATAGCCCGCTTCGGTGACTTCACAGAGTTTTTTGGAATACGCCAGAAATTCGGTAAATTCGTTGGCGGTATTGCCACCCAGTTTGGCTAATTCACGTTGCATCACCGCAGGGTCTGAGCTTAAATCCAAAGTGCTGCCGTCTTCAAAAAAATTACGCCAGTGCGGTTCAACGGTTTGAATCGTCACATAATCGTCCATGTTTTTGCCGGCGCGTTCAAACAGGCGGCGAAAAATAGCTGGCATGGTTAAAATAGACGGTCCCAAATCAAAACTAAAGCCGTCTTTTTCTAAGACGTTTAGCTTGCCGCCGACCTTATCATTTTTTTCCAGCAATTCGACACTAAAGCCTTCTGTTGCCAGTGAAATGGCGGCGGATAATCCGCCCAGACCCGCGCCGATGACGACGATGTGTTGTGGTTTTTTAGTGTTCATGAGGTGTTCCTGTATAGGGCGCGTCTTTGCGCTACAACCAGCTACGGTCGGGTTCGGCATGGCGTACACCGTGTTTTTGACAAATCAGGTCGGCAGAGATACGCGCTGATTCATAAATCGTCGGTAAACCGCTACCCGGGTGTGTGCCGCCGCCAACCAGATAACATTGGTCAAGCTCCTGAAATTGGTTGTGTGGTCGCCAATATAAAATTTGGCTGAATTTTTGTGACAGG
>JABFRM010000188.1 GCA_013141155.1 Methylococcaceae bacterium
CGGCCACATGTTCGTCAATGCGGTCCTGACTTAACCGACCTGCTGGATTGATGGGGTTATCTTTATGGTTGCTAAAACATTTAACGATGCAAATTTTGAGCAGCAATTACCGCGTCAGCTACACTCCAAAATAGCTTATCCTGAAAATGTTCTGGTGCTAGTTTTAGCAATAACAGCCTAATCGGATCTTTAACGCGCGCCAGTAACAGCACTTTGTTTTGATGCTGCAAATTATCCGCCAGTTCAATTAAACTTTCAGCCGCTGTGCTGTCTAGGTTAGCACTGTCTTCAAGACTGATAATCAGAATCTGTACCGTGTCGTTAAGCGTTAGATGCCGTTGCACCTCGGTTAAAATACCTTCAACGCTGGCAAAAAATAACGGTTCTTCAGGCCGTAGAATTAATATTTTAGCGTGCGGTTGCGTATTCGGGTGATTTTCTCGATCGACATAATCGCGTGATTGATCCAGCTCTGCAAGTTCCTTGACTAACGGTTGGCTAAACGTGCGTATCGCGGTGGCGAGTGACAAGCCCACACCAATCAGCATGCCATGTAAGACACCAAACGCCAAAACCGCTATGATTGCAGCCAATGCGAGATATTGATCCCTATCCATGCGCCACAGATGTAGTAATGCTTTGGGGTTTAAGGCATGGCTTAGGGCATTGATAACAGCCGCCGCCACAATGGGTTCAGGGATCAGTGCTATCCATTTCCGTCCGAATATCACCATTAACATTAAGATGAGTGCCGCGAATAAGCCCGCCGCTTTGCTTTGTGCGCCTGCTTGTTCGTTGGCGGTACTGGCTGAAAAACCTGCACCCACCGGCATACCTTGGAGCAAGCCTGACAGCAAATTAGCGGCTCCCAGCGCCAATAATTCACGGTTAGATTCGACCACGCTCGCGTGATTGAGAGAGATGCTGCGGATACTGCCCCAAGATTCGGCGACAATAATTACCAGCAAGCCACAGGCTAATTCCGCCATTTGCAGCCATTTGTCCACCGGCAATTGCGGTATATTCAAATGAGGTGGCTGGATGGTTACAGCACCTACAATGGCCACCTTAAAATCGGCCAAATTGACCAGATAACTTAATACGATACCGGCAACCAAAACCACAAAAGCAGCAGGCACGGTGCGCCAGCGCTTGAGTGTGCCTAATAAAACCAACGCACTACCACCAACAGTGACACTCCAAAGCGACCCTTCATGAATATGCGCATATAATGCGACCAGCGTCCTAACAGGGTCTGGCGCATGGACATTAATACCGGCAATGATGGGCAGTTGTTTGATGATGATAGTGACGGCCAAGGCAAACGAAAAACCATGCAGCACTGGGCGTGAAACAAAAGCAGAAAGCCGCCCCAGTTTTGCTTTTGCAAATACTAATAAACCTGCGCCCGTCAGGATGACCAGTGCAAAACCTAAATCTTCAGCCGCATTACTGGTCAGAGGGTGCAAGGACAGCACCACCGCTGCCATCAGCGCCGCAGCCGAGGACGTGGGCGCAACAACTGCAAACTGACTGCCCCCTAAGCAGGCATAACACAGTAAACCCACCAATACCGCCGTTATGGCGTGCTGAATAGTCAGATGGGCAATGGCGGCATAAGCAACCGCTTCCGGCAATAAAATACTGGCTACCGATAGTCCAGCAACCACATCGCCCAGCAATAAGCCTTTACGCATTAAAGAAAAGCTAAAAGCCATTATGCGATTGCTCACTCCAGCCCGGCAGATGGGCGGCGCTGGGGCTATGGGCAAGCGTTAGGGCGGTTTGTAGTGCAACCTCAGGTTGTTTTGCCAGCATCGCCAGCTTAATGCGGCGGCGAAAGAAGTCTGCCCATAAAAACTCTGCAAACGGGGTGGTGTCTTTTACAAATCCACCGCCGTGCCGCACTGTACTGGCTAAACTGCGGTAGGGATCATTGCTGAGCTGGTCGATTTTTTTGGGTAGCGCACTAATATCACAGCGTTTTCCTTGAGCGTCATACAGGTGTAGCCATTGATGATGTTCCATCACTGTCCAAAACTCATCACTGTCTAATTGTGAAAAGTCTTTTAGCAGAATGAGGTGTGTATGTTCAACCCCTTCTTCCAACAATGCCATGCCTAAATGATGATGATCAATGATGTAATAATGTTCTTTCGGTCCCAGTACACCTGGAAACCAGTGATCATCAAGGAAATCTTTTTTTTCTTGATGCTTTAAATGTTCCCAAGTCGCTTTTTTAGCCTGCACCTCGGTAAACCCAACCGTCATTTGCGTAGGACGTAAGGCTATTAATTCGACTTTAACCAAATGTTGTTTTTTAGTGTCCATGGCGACTCATAGTGAAGCGTATTGAATGGGCGTTGTTAACAGAAATCTGTAAGGTTTTATCAATCCTAAAAGCTTCAAGAGCGCATAACTGGTAACAAGAACAAAGTTCCAGTTGTTTTTTGATACGTTCAGTCCTCCGCGCGGTGTAAAACACAATGGCAGAAGAAATATCTGGAGACCACGTAAGCATGGAAGATTTTGAATTAATTTTATAGTTGATTAAAAACAACTGTTGATCATTAGTAATAACAAAAACGGGTTTTTGATACATTTTTATTGACCTATCCAATTAATAGTGATTATAACTGTAGTCCCAGATGATATTGAGATTACATTTATTTTTTCCAGTGCTTACCAAAATGTCCGTCATGTTCAACAGTAAAATCTTTGTCGAACGCTTTTTGCTGTTCAGGCGTTAAGGTGGCATAGAAAGTCTTGGTCGCAGCAAGATGCGCTTCTTGCTTCGCGACATGTGCTTTAGAAAAAGTTAATAGCTTTTCCATACGTTCAAGCGCAGGTAGATTAGCGAGGTCTTCGTGATTTTTGTGCATTTCTTCACGGTTTTTAGGATCGCCCTGAATTTGCCCAACCCATTCAGCCCAAGCCGCTTCTTGATTTGGATTGAGCTTAAGTTCAGATTTAAGCGTTTCCAGGCGTTTTTCTTTACCCGCCTCGCGATCACATTTTTGGGGTGCTACATGGGCAGCTTCTGATTTGTTTCGCACAGGCGCATTAGCCGGTGCAGCGAATGCGTTCTGACCTAAATTAAACTATATAGCGCAAAGGTTAAAAGGGTCGTTTTAGATATTGGTTTCATGATTGTTTCCTCAAAAGAAAAAGTTTTAAAAAAGTTAAAGTGCAATTGTTACGGTTCAAAAGGGTTAGTTGTTTAGTACCACATATAAATGGTATAAAATATCCTGAACTTAAGGAGCAAAAACTATGGGACAAATACTACACGGAACAGCCACGACCACGCACGCCATCCGAGAAAAAATACAAAACTCTGACG
>JABFRM010000264.1 GCA_013141155.1 Methylococcaceae bacterium
TCCCCGTTTTAGGTATCTGTTACGGAATGCAAACCATGGCAGAACAACTCGGCGGCAAAGTCGAATCATCCGGTCATCGTGAATTCGGTTATGCCCAAATCCGCGCACGCGGGCATTCCAAACTGCTCAGTGACATTGAAGATCACACGTCACCTGAAGGCTTTGGCTTATTAGATGTGTGGATGAGCCACGGCGACCGTGTGGTGGAATTGCCGACAGGTTTTACACTGTGCGCCAGCTCAGAAGGCGCGCCGATTGCCGGTATGGCGAACGAAGCGAAAGCATGGTATGGCTTGCAATTTCACCCTGAAGTCACGCACACGCATCA
The DNA here is from genome assembly GCA_013141155.1 of Methylococcaceae bacterium. GTDB lineage: Bacteria > Pseudomonadota > Gammaproteobacteria > Methylococcales > Methylomonadaceae > SXIZ01. Next base: position 329 of record JABFRM010000264.1, read on the forward strand.
GGGTGTGCGCATTCTGGAACGCTTTGCACTGGATATTTGCGGCTGTGAAGCGTTATGGACAGCGGATAATATCATTGAAGAAAGTTTGCACAGTATCCGTGAAAAAGTCGGCACCGATCACGTCATTTTAGGTTTATCCGGCGGCGTTGATTCTTCCGTAGTGGCGGCACTGTTGCATAAAGCCATTGGCACACAGCTTACTTGCGTATTTGTGGATACCGGCTTATTGCGCCTGCACGAAGGCGACCAAGTGATGACCATGTTTGCACAGCACATGGGTGTTCATGTCATTCGCGTCAATGCCGCGCAACGTTATTTTGATGCTTTAACAGGCATTACTGATCCTGAACTTAAACGCAAAGTTATCGGCAACTTATTTGTTGAAATTTTCGATGAAGAAGCCGCCAAACTGACCGATGCCAAATGGTTGGCACAAGGCACAATTTACCCCGATGTGATTGAATCGGCGGGTGCAAAAAGTGGCAAAGCACATCTTATCAAATCGCATCATAATGTCGGTGGCTTGCCGGAAAACATGCAGCTCAAATTGCTTGAGCCGTTACGTGAACTGTTTAAGGATGAAGTCAGAAAGCTGGGGCTGGAGCTTGGCTTACCTTACGATATGGTATTTCGCCATCCTTTCCCAGGACCTGGTTTAGGCGTGAGAATTCTGGGCGAAGTCAAACAAGAATTTGCCGATTTACTGCGCTTGGCTGATGCGATTTTTATCGAAGAACTGCATCGTCACGATCTTTATCAAAAAGTCAGCCAAGCGTTTGCGGTATTTTTGCCTGTTAAATCGGTGGGTGTCATGGGCGATGGTCGCCGTTATGATTACGTGATTGCGATTCGTGCTGTTGAAACCATAGATTTCATGACTGCACGCTGGGCGCATTTGCCGTATGATTTTTTGGATTTAATCTCGCGCCGAATCATCAATGAAGTTAAGGGCATTTCCCGCGTCTGCTACGATATTTCCGGCAAACCGCCTGCCACCATTGAATGGGAATAGCAGCATCTACAGATGAGCAATGGATGCGTTATGCGATTCGACTCGCACAACGCGCCGAAGCCCAAGGCGAAGTACCCGTTGGTGCAGTAATTGTCAAAGAGGATCGTTGCATCGCCGAGGGCTGGAATCAACCCATTAAGCTACACGATCCTTCCGCGCACGCGGAAATGCTCGCTATCCGCCAAGCCGCTACGGCTATTCAAAATTATCGCCTAGGCGAAGTCACGCTCTACGTCACCTTAGAACCCTGCGTCATGTGTATGGGCGTTATCAGCAATGCCCGTGTTAAGCGCATCGTGTTTGGTGCGTATGATGTTAAACGTGGCGCGGTGTGTAATGCTTTAAGCTTAACTGATGCACCGTTTTTAAATCATCGCGTAGCGTGGACGGGTGGTGTGTTGGAAACTGAATGCGCCAGTTTGTTACAGGATTTTTTTAAGCGGCGGCGAATATAATCAACTTGTTCACGTCAACCCTACGCTATTTCAACAAAATGGCGCTACAAATCATCACTGCACTTAATAAAATAACCCATATTGTATTACTCTGATTACTTTGCATTTGTTGGCGCAACAATAATAATTCGCGGTTTTGCGTTTCCATTTGCGCTTTAGTTTGTCCTGCATTTTCCAGTGCCTTATAGATCAAGTTCGGAAATTCAGGGAATTGCGCGGCTAACTCAGGAAATTGTTTTGCCAGTTTTTTAAATTTTGCTTTCGGCCCTAAGCGCTCTTTAAACCAATTTTCTAAGAATGGCTTCGCGGTTTGCCATAAATCCAAGTCTGGATATAACTGTCTACCTAAGCCCTCAATATTCAGCAAAGTTTTTTGCAACAGCACCAATTGCGGTTGCACCACCATATCAAAACGTCTGGCGGTTTGGAATAACCGCAACAACAACACCCCAAAAGAAATATCTTTCAGCGGCTTTTCAAAGATCGGCTCACAGACACTGCGGATCGCGGATTCAAATTCTTCGACGCGCGTATTACTGGGTACCCAACCCGACTCAATGTGCATTTCTGCGACACGGCGGTAATCGCGGTTAAAAAAAGCCAAGAAGTTTTCTGCTAAATAACGTTGGTCGGAACTCGACAAAGAACCGATGATGCCGAAGTCAACGGCGATGTATTTGGCAGGCAACGCCACGAAGATATTGCCTGGGTGCATATCGGCGTGAAAAAAATTGTCACGGAATACTTGCGTAAAAAAAATCTCTACGCCGCGTTCTGCCAGCAATTTGAAATCTGCCCCTTCGGCGCGCAAGCGTTCAATTTCACCCACTGGAATACCATAGATGCGTTCCATCACCATCACATTGCGGCGGGTTAATTCCCAATGCACTTCCGGCACATATAAACTGTCGGAGCCTTCAAAATTACGCCGTACTTTATTGGCATTTCCGGCTTCCCTCACCAAATCGAGTTCATCCACCAACGTTTTTTCAAATTCAGTGACCACCTCCATAACCCGTAAACGTTTGGCATCTGCCCAAATTTTTTCTGCAATCCGTGCCAGTTCGTACATGAGTGCCATATCGGAATGGATACGATCTTCAATATCAGGCCGCAACACTTTGACAATGACGTGTTCGCCAGTATTGAGCGTGGCGGTATGTACCTGCGCCACCGAAGCCGAGGCCAGCGGAATGTCATCAAATGCGGCAAAACAAGTGGCTATAGGTTGCCCTAATTCCCGTTCAATAATGCTTCTGGCGAGTGTGCTGGAAAATGGCGGTACTTTATCTTGAAGTTTAACTAATTCGTCCGCAATATCTTCCGGCAATAAATCTTTACGGGTGGACAACGCTTGCCCGAATTTGACATAAATCGGCCCTAAATCCTCTAAGGCTTGGCGGATTCTAACCCCGCGTGGGTCGGATTTTTTCCTAGCCCAATAGTAAGGTGATAAAACCGCAAGATAACTGATGGGGCGAAAAAACGGTGTTTTTAAAACCAGTTCATCTAAACCATGAAAGATCAACACCC
>JABFRM010000256.1 GCA_013141155.1 Methylococcaceae bacterium
TAAAGCTAAGGGGCGCGCCTGTCGAAGACGATCAGCGAAGCCACCGAAGCTGGAAAAAATAACAAGCCTTCAAAACCGCCACGAAAAGGCGCGTCCCGCTTGAGCGTAATGTTAGGCTTTATACTGGGCAATATACTATATTGCGAGTTATATTAATAATAAGCAAAAAATCCAGTCCACTCTACCTGGCTCAGTTATTCATTAGTAGGTAAATTTCGAATTGTTAAGGGGGTATATTTTCTGGTTGTATTATTATCTCTCCACACACTTGTAAAATGCAGCATAAATGAAGTGTGGAGGCTTGGATATGTGTCACTTAATTTAAATACGCAGTTATTTCTACTTGGTTGGTATTTGCTCACAACACAGTTATAAATAACACCATCAATAATGAAGCATATCTGCGTTGGAAAGTCATCATAAATTCTTATTTCAACCCTTTCCTCATTTTTAAACGCATCATATAAACTAAATAACGCATTTCTAAGATCATTTCTGAATTCAGAAACATCTTTTCCCAATTGGTTGGCACGTACAGCCGCAAAGTAACTTTCTGGGTCAAGTGCTAAGAAATTTACTTCTAGGTCTTGAGTTAACTTTAATGCTTCCTGAATTGGCTCTACATATTTTTTGACAACGGTAGCCATGTTGGTTTGTATTATTTTTATTTCCCTGTTGGCTTTAGAAAAAACTTTTTCTAATTCCGCTTTATTTCTATTACTAATACACTCAACTTGAAAAGTATCTTTAACTATTAATATTTGATTTTCGAGATATTTTCTATGTCGATCATCTTCTATTTTTTTAAGTTCTTCTCTATAGCGGTTTCTTAAATCTATCTTAAACTCTTCAAGTTGATCTTTGTTGTAAGGTAGATACAGATAATTTCTAAGATCGGCTGGCAGACTTTTTGCCTCCTCCTGTGAAATTGCAATTATGTATTTTTTTTTATTAACGGCATACCCGAATTCAAAAATAACATTAAGATTTAATCCAGTAATATCTATAACAACTAAATCACAATCATCAATATGGCTAAAAACATTTTCTGTAAGTAATGGTTGTTTAGTATGGCTATCTGCTCGTGCGACTGTGATATGGCAGTCTTTTATCCCAACGTCTTTGATTGCTTCCCATATAGGGTGAAATTCTTCTGAGAACGGCATTATTACAAAGCATTTGAGTTTTTCATCATCATGTTTCATGTTTGTCTCCTTGTAACATTGCCTAACGTAAAGCTAACCGGGCGCGGCGCGATGGCGTTTCCATTCAAAACCGCCTTGTCCCCGCGCTCCGGTTGAGCGCCATGTTAGGCATATAATTATACTCTGACCCCAATTATTTGCTGACCCCAATTATTTCCCAATTATTTCAGTTATTTCCGGTTTTGATAACTTGATCTACGCCCCGACAGCGATATCTGTAACTTTAAAAATATCTTTACGTGGAAAACCAATTCTGAGATTTATGAAGTCACCGACATTTGTTTATCATGAATAAGATCATAACGATCTTTGTAACTTTGTGCTGCCTCAGCATTATTACCAAAACGCGCGTGGATAGTTAGCCACTTGTTTTCTATGCAGCAATACTCTAAAACTGGTGAGCCTTCAATCCAAGGATATTGTGTTCGCCTAAAAATACCTGCTTTAACGTCTAGTGTGTAACTAAAACCGCTGTCATCTCGAAAAGAAGCGGATGATATTGAACTAAAATACCATCTATACATATCAAGTGTTAAATTTTTAACGTCAAAATAGAAAGAATCACTTGATCCGCCCCCATAATGTGAATCAATACCTTCAACAGAATGAAAATTTGCGGCATTACACCAAGGAATGAATAGGCAATCACCTTCTGCATAGGGCATAAAGTACATGCCAGATTCATCCATGAGAAGATTGCTATGCGCAAAAGTAAAAGAAGCAGGTATCATCAAAATCATCATTGACATACCGTAAACAGTAAGCAAAGTAGTAACTAAACCGGCAGACATTCTTATGCCCCCTGGAAAAATATAACGCCATTTGAAAACTATCAAGATAACAATTAACGTGATAACAATCATTACCCGTTTAGCCGAATCCTGACGCTTACGATCAGATTCTCTAGCCTTAAAGACTGCATCGGGCGTTGTTTGCAGCTCTTGGTTATCTGTCTGTTTCATTACGCTATGGACCTCAAAATGATAAAGATTAATACAATTAGCTCCGCGATGCCCATTCAATCCTCAAAAGTATATAGACTTCTAACATAAAGCTAAGGCGCACGCCGCTCAGGGAGTTTAAGCGAACCCACCGCCTGCACGTTGGGATTAGGCATGGTCTTGGTTATCTCCTGGAATGTCTTGCAGGGGCGACAGTCTGCCTGATCCTGCCATGAAGAGGACAGATTCATTGCCCTGATCCCACATCTGCATTGCCTCTTTCAATTCGTGCGCAGTCCGCGCTGCATTCGCCTCTTGGTAGAGAGCGAAAACGGGCGAGGCAAACCAAAAGCGGCGGCCTAAGCGGTTCCAAAGAACGAAAGCCCATTCCTGTGTCATGTAGCCAACTAGAAGGCATGCGAATAGGTTATCAGGGACATTGGGATCGTTGGCATAGGCTGAATATCCCTCGTATCCCTTGCCGACCCAGCTAGGCAGCGGAACTTGCGGATGGGTACAACGACCTTGCAAACTTCGACCTCGATCTCGCATGCACACATCTGTGAGTTCGTTAAGAACACGTTCTCCCAGGAACGCCAAGTGCTGCTCAAAGAACGCGGGAAGCCTCCGCCGCCAGAGGCGGACCCGAACATAGGCGTCATCGATACGAAATTTTTCTCCGAGTTGTGACTGCAATTGCTCCGGTGATTCGTAAGATCCTCCTTCAGCAAGGGCGACGGAACCTCTTGATTCCAGAGCAATGAAGTATGCAGCGCGTGCGGCGAGACAGTCGGTCTGCGAGCTAACTTGGATAAGGCATGGTGAATCTATGCGCGCCCAGATTCTTACATAATCACTGCCAGGTATTGCCAATTCCACAGAACCATCCTCTGGCCATTGGACTTGTTCCGTAGGAGGGCTCGTCTGGGAAGCATCGTCCCACACAAAAATCTTGACTTCCAATATGGGCGGCAGGTCGTTTTCAGGGTGAACAAAAAAGACGGTCATAGGTTTGCTCTCCTGATTCATGATTGCCAAAGCCTAACGTAAAGCTAAGGGGCGCGCCTTTCACGGAAGACTGGAGAAGCCACCGAAGCCGGAAAAACAACAAACCTTCAAAACCGCCACGAAAAGGCGCGTCCCGCTTGAGCGTAATGTTAGGCCAAC
>JABFRM010000125.1 GCA_013141155.1 Methylococcaceae bacterium
ATTCAACAGATTAGGCGAAACAGTGTCGTTATGGTTGCTGTCGGTGGTCACCTTGAAGCGTTTGGGGTAACGCACTTGCAAGCCTAACCTTGACATCAAACGCCCCGCTTTATGGCGTCCCACTTGGATACCTTCATCTTTGAAAGCCGTCGATAACCGACGCGAACCATAGGTTTTTTTGTTCTTTTCAAATAGCTCAAGCGTCTTGGTTTCCAGTTGGTTTTGCCGGTCTTGTCTGGCCGTGCTTATTGGGGCTTTAGCCCAGGCGTAAAAGGCGCTGGTGCTCACCTGCATGACGCTGCACAGCGCGGTAACGGGGTAAGTCTTCTGTTGCTCCCGAACAAATCCATATTTCATTCGGCTTCCTTGGCAAAAAAGACTGCGGCCTTTTTTAGGATTTCACGCTCCATCCGTAACCGCTCGCTTGCACCCGCACTTTTGGGTGTTTTCCTTGCGCAACCGTACCAATTCAGCTTGGTCACTCAGGGGTAAAACGGTTTTTTTTGCCGTTGATGCGGTTGCCGTACCCCTTTCAGCCCTGACCCAGCGCCCAATTGCGCTTAAGGATATGCCCAGGTTATCTGCTGCTTGTTGGTCGGTGTAGCCCTTTTCATTAACCAACTTGGCTGCGTCTTGTTTAAATTCAAGTGTAAATTCTGGTCGTTTTTGATTGCTTTTTGTGCTCATTTTTCACCTCTAATGACATTATAAATCTGTCTTAAGAAGTGTCCTGCTTTATTAGACCATTACAGTGCTTAATAGCTAAAAGAGCCAGGTCAGGAAGGTTATCCCATGTTGAAAAGGGGTGTTCTTCTTCGGATGTATTAACACTAAATTCCGACAGCATCCGCCTGACGTAATTCGTATCAGACCAAAGCGACTTATCTGTAGCGTAGATACCCATTTTATTCGCTATCTGTTTCATTTCAGGGTAACTCTTTCCCAGAATGTTCGCGACGGATGCAATACCACACCCTGTTGTTTCTTCCTGTATTACTGGTTGCATTCAGTATGCCTAACGTAAAGCTAAGGGGCGCGCCTTCCACGGAAGGTTGGCGAAGCCACCGAAGCCGAAAAAACAACAAACCTCCAAAACCGCCCCGAAAAGGCGCGTCCCGCTTGAGCGTAATGTTAGGCACATTTTATGGGGGGGTATCATTTTTTTTATTTTGATACGCTGTAAGTAAAAAAATTGGTGCAAAGATGTAACCAACCAACATTAAAAAAGATAACAGATAAAGCCAAAATTGATCATTGTTTTCATAAATATTAAATAATTTTAATACAAAATAGGCCCAAATTACTGATATAAAAAACAAAAATGATTTATAGCCTTTGTAGTTGTGCCGTTGAACAACAGAAAATTTGTTAACAAACTGATTATATTGATAAGTTGCGGACGTAAGTGCCGGAACTAATATAATAAGAATTAAAACTAATGAAAAAACAATGTACTCTTTATAGTTATTCTGCGGAGAAACATTTAAAAGCAATAAAAATAAGTTGGCAAAAATAATCGCCGCAATCCACCAAAATAATTTGTAGAATTTGTAGAATTGAGCATCTTGAAAACATTTTTTAATGTATAGGGGGATAGTAACCAAAATATTAAACATGATTGCATACACCGCAATTGAGGCAAATATTATTGGAATTTTTTCTGCAAGATGAGGTGAGTTCGATCTTCCCCACCAGTTACCTAATGGATTGAAAATACCAGCTAACACGCTGGCGCAGCAAAGTACCAAAATTAAGGAAATCGTTAGGCTGTTCTTAATAAATAAGGATTTTAATTTACTATAGGTAGATTGGGGCATGTTAGATTCCTCTTGGCTTAGAGCTGCTGTTCCGGTAATTTTGGTTCTTACCCGAACAGCAACAATTGAGATAGCTCATCATTCTTTAGGATAACGAAAGAATGCTTAGTATCCGCTTAGCTTAGAAAAACGGCTGTACTTGCGTAGGCACTGGCAGTTTAGCAGCGCTAGGAGCTGTGGCAACCGGTAGTTGACGTAGGCCGATTGCGGAAGGGCGGGCATCGGGATGCACCGTAGATGTGACAATGGTAAAGGAGTTATCTGGATTCCACCTCAACACCGCCTGATATAATTGCACGACTTTTCCTCCCGTAGTGACTCTAAGCAATGGTAAGCTAACGGTAGAGCCAGTAACTGAAGATAACGCCGAAGATTGGTTTTCGGGTAGATTATTCGTTTGAGTCAGATCCACTATCCCTAATGTATCGGTATTAAACTTTCTGAGCGTTGCTTTCCAAGGCACACCGCCAGACATGATTCGCGGAATATCCAGCACGCCCGTATCAAAGTTAAAGGTTGGAATTCGCCCGTAGTAAGCTTTGATTGCCACCATATCCATCCGACTTAAGCTACTGTCTCCAAAGTATCTTTGTCTACAGTAGTTCATGATTGAATTAGGGTCAAAGTCAGTAAAGTCCGTATTGCCCATAACGTTTTCTTCTGCTGAGTTATTAATTCCGCAGAGGCCCGGAAATAATGGCTCATCACTTCTATTATGTTCATGGGACAATCCTAGAACATGACCAAACTCATGTGCGACCGTAAATGCAATACATTGATCTTTTGTTTTATTGTTTGTTGCACATCTTTCAAGATTGGATTTTGCAACAGTTACAGAATCAAAACCATTCGATTTTGTAGTTAACTGAAAATCTAACCACAGACCTAATCCCCCATTGGGGTATCCAGTAATTGGGCTGTGCCTTGTTCGCACCTCGGTGCCTAGCCCCCAAGTAATTGGTGAACTTTTATCAGTACTATTAATACTGATTCTCACACCATTGAAAAACGTACTTTCAGGTGGGCATGTCGTATCCCAACCGCCAAATTTTACAAGAGAATTGGCTGACCATGAGTTAGTAACCGCACTTGCTGCCAAATTTCTCTGAGATTGTGTGGTTTGATTCAAATTTACCCAGCAAACGGAAAGTGTATTGTTAGATGGAAGCGTCCAGATAGTAGTATCTTTAAAGAAAGCTTTCGGCCGAATGCTTATAACCGATTCGTCAGGCTGACCGTTATCAGCCTGAGAACTTATTGGCATTAACATCGGGATAATCATACAACAGGCGGGTATTATTTTCATGTTTTGCTCCTTGTGAAAGTTATGTAAATCAATCTTGTATAACGGTCTAGCGGCCTAACGTAAAGCTAAGGGGCGCGCCTTTCACGGAAGACAAGCGAAGCCACCGAAGCCGAAAAAACAACAAACTTTCAAAACCGCCACGAAAAGGCGCGTCCCGCTTGAGCGTAATGTTAGGCTAA
>JABFRM010000195.1 GCA_013141155.1 Methylococcaceae bacterium
CACAAGGAACAGCCTGGCATTTCCAAACGCGCGCCCGATTTATTAAAGGTGTTGTAATACCCTTCTTCAGTCAACTGGCTTTCATCCATTTTGGTTGGCGGCGCAATCCAAAGCTTGGTCGGTAGTGCGCCCGTTTGTTTTTCCAGCAATTTACCCGCCGCGCGAAAATGTCCGATATTGGTCATGCAAGAACCCAAAAACACTTCATCAATTTTAGTCCCTGCCACGGCTGATAAGGTTTTGACATCGTCAGGGTCATTTGGGCAAGCCATGATCGGCTCTTTAATGGTATCTAAGTCAATCTCAATAATTTCAAAATACTCTGCATCTGCATCGGCTTCTAACAGCACGGGGTTATCCAGCCACTCCTGCATGGCTTTGATACGCAGTGAAATCGTGCGGCGATCACCATAACCTTCGCTGATCATCCATTTCAACAAAGTGATATTGGAATTGAGATATTCACGAATCGGCGCTTCATTCAAGCGAATGGTACAACCGCCCGCTGAACGTTCCGCCGAAGCATCGGACAACTCGAACGCTTGTTCGACTTTTAAATCTGGCAAACCTTCAATTTCCAAAATCCGCCCAGAAAAGACATTTTTCTTACCCTTCTTATCCACCGTCAACAGGCCGCGTTGAATCGCCGCATACGGGATGGCATTGACCAAATCACGTAAAGTCACGCCTGGCTGCATTTCACCTTTAAAACGCACCAGCACGGATTCTGGCATATCTAAGGGCATAACGCCCGTTGCCGCTGCAAACGCCACCAAGCCTGAACCCGCCGGAAAAGAGATGCCAATCGGGAAACGGGTGTGCGAGTCCCCGCCTGTTCCTACCGTATCAGGTAGCAACATACGGTTCAGCCAAGAATGAATAATGCCATCGCCCGGCCGCAACGACACGCCGCCGCGCGTCATCATGAAATCCGGCAGGGTATGTTGCATTTCGATGTCCACCGGCTTGGGGTAGGCGGCGGTGTGGCAAAACGATTGCAGCACCAAGTCCGCTGAAAACCCTAAGCAGGCCAAATCTTTCAGTTCATCGCGGGTCATCGGGCCGGTGGTGTCTTGTGAACCCACAGTGGTCATGTGTGGTTCGCAATAGGTATGCGGACGGATGCCCGTCACGCCGCACGCCTTGCCGACCATTTTTTGCGCGAGGGTGAAGCCTTTGGTGCTGATCGCTGTATCGCCAGGGCGGCGGAACACGGTAGAAGGCGGTAAGCCTAAAGCCTTACGCGCCCGATCCGTTAAGCCCCGACCGATAATCAACGGAATGCGCCCGCCAGCCCGTACTTCATCCAGAATAATGTCTGTTTTCAAACTAAACTCACACAAGACTTCGTCGCTATCATGGCGTTTGACCAGCCCTTCCTGCACAAAAATATCAATCACATCGCCCATTTTTAAACGGGAAACATCGCATTCAAACGGCAACGCGCCAGAATCTTCCATGGTGTTAAAAAAGATCGGCGCAATCTTGCCACCAATACACACGCCGCCATCGCGCTTGTTGGGGATATAGGGAATATCGTTACCCATAAACCACAGCACCGAATTGGTCGCCGATTTGCGCGACGAACCCGTCCCCACCACGTCGCCCACATACGCGATGGGGAAGCCTTTTTCTTTCAGCGCCATGATCTGTTGCTCGGCATTGGTAATGCCTTCACGCGGATTTTTCAGCATCGCCTTGGCGTGCAAGGGAATATCTGGCCTTGACCACGCATCGGGTGCAGGCGACAGATCGTCGGTATTGGTTTCGCCGGTGACTTTAAACACCGTTACGGTCATCTTCGCAGGTACGTCCGGCTTGCGTGTGAACCATTCCGCTTCAGCCCAAGAAAGCAGCACTTGTTTGGCGTAGGCGTTGCCTGCATCGGCTTTTTCTTGCACATCGTGGAATGCTTCAAAAATCAACAAAGTATGCGACAACGCCGTGGCGGCAATCGATGCCAAATCTGAATTATCCAGCAGCGCAATTAATGGCGAGATGTTATAACCGCCGAGCATCGTCCCCAACAATTCCGTGGCTTTGGCGGGGCTTAGAATCGGCGACAGCGCCTCACCGTTGGCAATTGCTGCCAAAAATCCGGCTTTCACATACGCCGCTTCATCCACCCCAGCAGGGATGCGGTTGGCCAATAAATCTAGGATGAATGCCTCTTCACCTGCGGGTGGTTGTTTAATTAGCTCGACCAAAGCTGCGGTTTGCTCAGCATTCAACGGCTTAGGGACAATGCCTTCGGCGGCGCGTTCGGCGACGTGTTTGTGGTAATTTTCTAGCATGGTGAATTCCTTGAATAAGACTTTTGAGTTTGTATGGGACTAGGCTATACGAAATGGCGACTTTATTCAATGATGGGCTTCAGATTCATGACCCGCTACACAGGCGTTTTTTGTGCATTTTATATTGTTTTTAGCGATAAAGATTTTACAGGCAACTCGTTTATAATAACGAGCGTTACAAAGCTGTAATCACATTGCAATAATATTTTTATCTGATTATATATCGTTAGCCAAGTAAGGTGGGCAACACAACCTGCCCACCTTAAGTAACTCAATTTATACAGGGCCGAAGGATAAACTGGATTTCGGATACTTGCCTATTAGGGCATAGGTATCTACACAAATTTCAAAGCACGTCATTCCGGCAGGGAAGCCGGAATCTAGTCACATGGATGAGACAAATGGTCTAGCACCGAGCATAAATCAAACACTTATGTTTCAGCACCTTACCATCCCTGGATCTGGATTCCGGCTTCCCTACCGGAATGACGGATAGCTATACTTATGTAGATACTCATGCTATTAGGGACAATATCCGAAAGAGGGTGCGATATTTAAAAAGATGCCATATTTTGAAAATAAGCGAAGACAAAAGAACAAAAAAATCTAAAAATACGGCCCACCTATTCCACTCGAGTATCTGATTAAAAAATTAATTTTCAGATCAAGCTTAAAACCTGCTAAATTTCCCATGAATGATGACGATAAACTTATTGTTCAATAAAGGGCGCTCATAAGTCACATAAGCTAAATTAACATCAGTCAGGACAATATCGTAGTCGATAATTGGTCGTGGTTTCTGTAAAATGATGTTACATTGCTGGTTTATACAACAACGGCGCTTCGCCTAACGATCAGCATGAATCTAACGACTTATGTTAATAGCTAAATCCTTGGATGTTAATTCAGGGCGTGTAGATTCTTTCATAGCATTTTGTAGCAAACCTAATGAACGCCAAACAAAAATCACTTACTGTTTACGCTTGGCTGTCGATCATGGCAGCAATAACGACTATCGCCTTAAAAAGTTACGCTTATTGGCTAACTGATTCGGTGGGGTTGTTGTCTGACGCTTTGGAATCCCTTATCAATTTAGTCGCCGCGCTGATTATGCTGGTAGTGCTGAGCATTTCCGCGCGTCCACCCGATGATGGTCATGCCTATGGCCACGAAAAAATTGAATATTTTTCTAGTGGTGCGGAAGGCATCATGATCTTACTGGCTGCGTTCAGTATCGGTTTCACTGCTTGGGAGCGCTTGTGGCATCCACAACCTTTGCAGCAACTTGGTATCGGCATGGCGATTTCAGTGGGCGCTTCGATTATTAATCTCATCGTGGCAAGAGTTTTGATTAGCGTCGGCAAACGCCGACAATCAATAACCTTGGAATCCGATGGTAAACACTTAATGACCGATGTTTGGACGACCGTGGGCATCCTTATAGGTATTGCTGTAATCTCGGTCGCCAATCATTTTGAATCCAGTATCGCTTTCGCTAAGCGATTGGGATTAAACGGTTGGGAAATTCTGGATCCTATTATTGCGATTCTGGTCGCCCTTAATATTGTCTGGGCGGGTCTGCAATTGTTAAGGCGCACGGCGTCTGGTTTAATGGATGCGGCATTGGTGCCAGCGGAGCAGGCTGCCATCGTTGCGATTTTGGAGCAATTCACGCGTGCGGATAATGTTGCCTATCATGCGCTTCGCACCCGTTATGCGGGGGCGCGGCGCTTTATGTCTGTGCATGTGCTGGTGCCGGGCAATTGGACAATACAGCAAGGACATGATTTGGTGGAAACTATAGAGCATCAGATCATGTCTATATTCGACAATATTGATATTGATACCCATCTTGAGCCTATTGAAGATCCTGTTTCTTGGCAACATTGAGTGTTTATATTGATTTGGCGTGAAACAGGCGAGTAGCCCTGAGCAATGGCCTCTTGAGGTTACTTGACCAAATCTAAGTTAGTATGCGATACCTATAAAAATCGTTTCTGTAACGGCCAATCCCGATAGTTAAACACTTGTCCTTGCTGCCTAACCGTGGCAATCGCAGAGAGAGAAATATCTGCATACACCCATTGCACGGCATTTAATTCACCCATGGCTAAAATGCCATTATCTGGAAAACTCCGATCTACTGGCGTATAAATCGCCGCCGCGCCGATATTGACATCCACTGCTTCCGACCACGGTGCGTTGCCAACGACTGAGGCTTGCACCACGTAACACTGATTTTCCAAGGCGCGTGCCTGACAACCAATGCGCACCCGATGATAACCCGCCAGTGTATCGGTGCAACTAGGCACTAATATTAAATCCGCTCCAGCTTCGACTTGTTGCCGTGCCAATAACGGAAATTCACTGTCATAACAGACATTGATAGCGATTTTGCCAAAGTCGGTATCGAACACTTTTAATTCGCTGCCGCTTTTAATTAACCATTGTTCGTTCTCAAAACGGGTCATTTGCAGTTTGTCTTGATAATCGGAGCGTCCATCCGGCATGAACAAATACGCGCGATTACGGTATTCCCCTTTCGTAAGCTGCACCGGAAAAGTGCCGGGTTGGATCAGGCATTTATGCTCCCACGCAAGTCTTTGGTACAGCGCTATAAAATCAGCATGTAAGCTTTGCATGGCGTCTAACTGCGCACTTAAAGAACTATAAACCTCTTCACCGAAAATCGAGGCCAATTCCATGCTGGCATATTCTGGGAACACCAGGATATTAGCCTTGGCAGTAACAGCTTCTGCCACCCAGCGTTCAATCTTGGCTTGATATTCAGACCAATCCTTAAAAAACCCAATGTCATATTGGGCGCTGGCAATTTTAATGCTCATGTTTTAGCCAAAAAGTCATGGGTTTAGGGGTTTCCTGGATTTCATCCAAATCTTTCCAGGTATAGGTGGTTTTGAGTTCAGGATGTTTAAAATAGCCGCGTTTGTTCCAAAAAGCATCCAGCGGCACATAATCCGCGGGGCGTCGTGGGTGATCAACCGGCCGCTCCACGCAGCAAAAACACAGGTGTTTAAATCCGCCTAAGTCGGCGGCATGGGCTTCGCGCTGTTCAAAAAATTTCACGCCCAAGCCTAAACCTCGATACGCTTTATTCAACACCGATTCGCCGCAATAAAAAACCTCATCGGGATGATAGCCTTGCTCCACAAAAGGTCTTTTGACTTCTTCGGTTTCGTATTTCAGGGGAATAGCGGTGGAGGCGCCAATAATTTTATCGCCGTCAAAAGCCAGTACGATGACGCTTTCTGCACAGTTACTATAGGTTTGCAGATATTTTTCTTCGTAACTTAAATCGCCGTCATACAAATACGGAAACTCGCGAAAGACTTCAATTCTTAATCTGGCCAATTCAGCAATGTAGCGCTGCAAATCCGCGCCACTTTTACGTTCAATATGAATATTGTTAGGCATAGGCATACCAAGGGTTAGGTTTTGGAATTAGGCGTGATAATGTCATGTTGATCATGGAAAGCACAATTCGCGCAGTCAACTGCACAATTGGTCATCGCCATTTCATGTGTTTCTTCAGCAACATTTTGGCTACGTTTGGCGAGTATTGTTACCCCAATAGTAGCGCCGAAAATAGCGCCGATAGTATCCGCTAGCCAATCTTCAATACTGGAATCGCGGGCCGGTACAAATGATTGATGCCATTCATCCGATAAGCCGTATAAACTGCAAAACGTCATACTCAGCAAAGCCAGTATAATAGGGCTGGTGATGACATGCCGAAAACAACGCCAGGCTAACACCCCCATTAAACCGTAAGCCCCGGCATGATAAAGCTTGTCCTGATGCTCAAACCACATGGGTGCAGGCAGCGTTTGACGGCTGGATAGCCAATAAATAAAACCGCAATACACTATTAACAACAGACAATCAATTTTTTTAGAATTCATGAACGGGATTAAATGAAAAAGTTAATGGACATCGCCGCAACTTGCTTACAGCAGGGCGACATCGCTGAAAAAATGCGTTTAACACACACGGCCTGGCAATTAATGGTGACAGGAAACTTGAGCTTCAGCGCGACTGCACCGCCACTGCCTATCTCAGCCACGGTTTTTCCAGCACGTCCGGTGCTGTTAGCTCCAAAACACATGCCCAAACGCCAAATAACTACGCCAGAAGGTTTAGCGGCGTTTTTTCATGCTTTGGCACATATCGAGTTTATCGCGGTTTATTTGGCGTGGGATATTTTATATCGTTTTAGGGGTTTGCCCGAACAGTTTTATGTCGATTGGCTCAAAGTGGCGGATGAAGAAGCACAGCATTTCGAGTTGCTCAACGTGCATTTGGCTAATTTTGGCATCACTTATGGTGACTTACCCGCACATTACGGGTTATGGGAACATGCAGAGGACACCACAACGGATGTGCTGGCACGCCTGGCTTTAGTCCCCCGCTGCATGGAGGCGCGCGGGCTGGATGTTACGCCCGCTATGGTGGCAAAATTTGAAGCCCGTAATGATACCGTTAGCACTGCGATTTTAAGTCGGATTTTGACTGATGAAGTGGGGCATGTGGAACGTGGCTCATTCTGGTTTAACAGCTTGTGTGCGGAGCAGCAGCTTGATCCGACTAGCCATTTTCAACAGCTCATAACCCAATATTACAAAGGCGGCAAACCTAAAGGTCCGTTTAATAAGGAGTTACGAACAAGGGCGGGATTCTCAAAGGCAGACCTTGATTGGCTGGAAAAGGGATAGGCATGAGATGACTATCCGCACATTTTAGCTTTGCCAATATTTTGTTTTATTCAGTCACATTTGTATTCGCTTGGTAAATAGACAGTGCTTGCTCGTCTAAGGGAAATTCTTTCAGCGCCTGTTGGGTGGCAGCTATTACACTAGGATCTTCATTAGGATTCTGCAATGTGGACAGTAATGTGTCACGCACACTACTATAAGCAAAGCCCCCCTGCCCTAAAGTAGTAATCGCCAGGCTCCTAACCTCAGGATCCGCATCATGTGTAGCCTCAATGAAAGTTTGCAGCGCAGCTTGATCACGACCAGCCCATTGGGAAAGCACCTGTAAACTACTTTGCCGCACTTGTGGATCTGGGCTATGGATAAACGGGAGAACAGAACTAACCACCTCCTGATATTCTACCTGAGTTGCCAGATCTTGCCGGTTCAACGTTGACATTGCTGCTACAGCTAATCGCGGATTTTCTAGTGAATCCTTACGCAAAACGTCGAGTGCCATCGTGTGAATCTGTGCATCATAATTTACCTGTCCAAGCATTTGTAAGACGTTAAGACGTTGCTCTACCGAACCATCACGTAATAATTGCGCAGCTACCGCTTTAATTTCCGGCGTTGCAATAGCTCCGCCACTCATCGCCAATGCTTGACCGAATATTTGACTCAAAGGAGTGCCAATCGACCGCATTAATTGTTCAGACACCTGTATACGGGTTGCCGGATCGGATTCAAGCCGAGACAATAATAGGTGAAACTCATCACCATCGCGCAATTCCTCATAGGTTTGATCTTGCGCCACATGGGCTTCCATAGCAGCCAGTAACTCGCTGACGCTTCTATTATCTCCGATCTCATTTACCGGTTGTGCCGATGAATTTCTAGGATTTGGGGTGTTATGAGCTAGGCTTGATTGAGTGAGCTGGACTATTTTGTTATATTTGGCAATATTCGGTATTTTGGGCTGCGATGAATGACTACCGTTAGCTGCTAAAGTATAAAACTGCCCAGACTTTGCCGGATCAGCACTTTGCTGCCCAATTCCCAAGTCTCGAATAAAATAGCCTGATAAGAATGTAGCCGTAAAAGCTGTAAACAGCGTTACATAATTCAAGTTTAATCGTCGCATATTTCGCTAACTAACAGAAAAATAAATATTTAACATCTTGCAAACGTAACAGTATCCTTAACATTACCCACAAACAGCGGACATTTTACCTTTTTCTGGCTAAATTTTTATGAAATGCCATCTCTAACTTAAGGAAACACTGCGTAGAAAATAACATTTTTTGGAAACCCAGCCCATTAAAACTAATCATCGTTCGATTCAAAATTAGCATAATGTCACCATCTTGATCGAATAACTTTTCGACAGATCCTAGACACCATGATAGGATGTTTATCGGTTCAGTACGCAATAAGTTTACACGAATCCACTTTAACACGTTAATGCCTTACTAGAAATACCTGTGTAAACCTGCTGGTGCTGGAGTCTTTTATCCAATATGTTCAAGGGGGAAGTTATGAAAACATCAACCATTGTGGCAGTTATATTGCTGATGTTTGGAGCCGGGCAGCCAGATCTTGTGAGATCAGAGCCAAAATATAAGACCTTTAATGTTAGTACTCCCGGAGGTCTTGTTGACGCAGCCAAGTACGCCCAATTTGGAGACTCAATTGAAATCCAAAAAGGTAAAAAACTTGATCTGAAGAATACAAGCCTTAATATTCGAGGTGGGGTGAATATTTATGGCGGTGGTGGTATAAATGGAGAAAACGGGGCTCTACTTATGGTAAGTCCTTCCTACAAATCGAAGCTCTTCAACATAATGGGTTCTAAAGTACGTATCTATGGTCTTCGCATCCAAGGCCCAAATTCAGGAACAAGTAAAAAACCAGAGTCTACTGGGATCGACACTGATAACGCAGATAATTTGCTTGTTGAGAATTGCGATATTTTTGGATGGTCATATGCAGGCATTGCCCTTAAAAGCGCACGCGATGTTAAAATACTAAACAATCATATTCACCATAACCGTTCAACTGGACTCGGTTACGGTATAGTTGTCGTCAAAAACACCAACGCGTTAATCGATCATAATCATTTTGACAACAACCGTCATTCGATCGCAGGTTCTGAACCAACAGCAAGCTATGAAGCCAGCAATAACATTGTAGGGGATGTAGGAAGCGACACAGAACACTCATTCGATATGCATGGCACTGGCACAAACCATAATGGAGGTACAGCTGGACACACAGTTTTAATTCATCACAATACCTTCTATGGAACTCTGCACTCAGCGGTCGGTATTAGGGGAAAGCCAATAAATCGCGCGGAGATTTACGAAAACAAATTCAGAGGAGAAAAACCAACCGACTATTTCGTAAAATTGACCTCTGGTAATTGTGCGACACCAAGACCGACAGTATACCAGTGTGGCACTAGCGGCCACTTTTGTGTGCGTGACAATACATACAAAGGCATAAAGGTTAATGGTAACGAATATGGCTGCCGTGTAACCGGACGAGGTGATTAAAGCTGTAAAACAACCAAGGCACATTGGCTGAAGCAGCTTGCTAATCAGGTGAGCTTATGACGGGAGGATAATAGACAGGCATCGGTGTTTACAGTGGATTCGTAATGTCCCGCCCCAATAAGCGTTGTGATAATTTCGCCAGACGGGCATTATGGCGAAACTCATCCTGCCTTATTGCATTGCCACAAAGATCAATATATTGCTGGGTTTCTGGATGCTTTAAATGTTGTTTCAAAAAACTTTCGCGGACAAAGCCTAGGGCAATATTGTTTTTTAGGGAGGCAGCGTTATCGCTGTAGACAAAAGTCAGCAGCTTATTCAATCGCAGTAGGTTAAACGCAAAATCCATGATCAGCAAAGTGGCTTCCAAACCGCTACCGGCATGGCGGTTGCTTGCCTCAGGAATACCAATAAGAAATTCGGCCCTACGGTGCAGTAATTGTATATCCACTAAATTAGCAATACCAATGGCTTGATCGTTATGATAGATGATCCAATTAATGGCTTTGAGTTCGCTGGGATGGTGTTGCGCATCGTCGCTTATTTTGGCGGCTAATTCCTCTTGCGTAAGGGTGTTGGGCATCAATTGGTTGTAATAACGCATAAACGCTTGATTTTGATAGCACGCCTTTAAAAAACCGGCATCCTGTTCACAAAAGCGACGTAAAGAAACTCTGTTACCCTTTAAGGGCAACAGCCACGCCGAATCCACCTGCTCAAGATTAATCGCCGCTTGCCCAAAGTTAGGTTGTAAAGCCAGTGCGGTACGAAAACACTGTTCAGCCGCTGTGTGCTTATGCAAGGCTTTTAGGGCTTGACCTAAATTATTGTGCGCTTCGGCGTAGTTGGGTTGTAAGGTAATGGCTTGGCGATAGTTGTCACTGGCATCAGAAAACTGTCCGGTCCTGAATAAAGCATTACCTAGGGTATTGTAGACTTCAGGGCGGTTGCTATATCGTGCTATCGCCTGTTGGCAATAGTGTATGGTTTCGTCAATGTGACCTGTTTCCCATAAAAGATTAGCGTAATTGCCATAAAAATCAGCACGCTCCGGGGCTAGGGTTATGGCTTTAAGAAAATAGTCATTAGCCAGCGCCGCACGTTGGGTACGCGCGTAGATAACCGCCAGTAGATGTATGGCATCAGCTTGGGTTGGCTGCATGGTATAAATTGCATCGCACAATTGTTCTGCTCGATTTAGTTGCCCTGCTTGAAGATGATACAGGGCATTTTGTAGGCTTTCAGCGACAGGATTTTGGGTGATGGTCTGCATAGTATTTAAGGGGATATTGGTTAGCAGCAGCTACTGGATTATCTATTCTTAGAAAATCCAGTAGTTTTAACTATTTTGCTCAGAGTGTGAATATCACGTCACCCGTGTTGCCAAAAGCATCGCTCAGACCCGTGAGGTATAACACATCACCGGTGGTTATGGTGCTGTTGGCATCCAGCTCAACGGAAGCGGATAAACCATCCGCACTCAGCACAACGTCACGCCCCCCAAAGCTATGTTGCAGCAAACCAAAGCCGCTAAAGCGAGTTACTGCGGTATCAAAATTAAACACCAACACATCACCTGTGTCATAAACGCCCTCTGCGCCACCCTGATTGATTTCTTGCACCGGCTGGTTGGTTGCAACTCCAGGTGCTTTGCCTGAGGTATCAAAAGCGATGCTGGTTGTATCGTTAGTGCCAGCAAAGGCATTGCCAGCAAAGTCGGTAATAACGCCACTGTCTATTTGCACGGTATAGTGGCTGTTGCTGTGTAAATCTTCGCTGGGATTGATTATTAACCCCTTGCCCCTGAATTCTACCTGAGAGTTATCGTTAATATCAATGATGCGGGCATCATCTTTGCCATCACTCAGCGTAATATGACCAGTCGCAGCTTTGATCCCGTCGTTAAATTCCAAGGTAATATTCGCATTGACTTGATGCGCTCCTTTACTATTGCCTGTGCTATTAATATTGCCAAACTTGTCAAATGCTGGCGAGGTAGTATCCTCTGGCGTAGTGGTTGAAGACATATATAAATGACTTTCACCTCCTGCAAAAGCGTTACCAGACAAGTCGGTTACTATGCCGCTGTCCATTCGTACTTCATAAAAGCTGCCAGTTGGTAAGGGTTGTGCGAGGTGTATGATTAGCCTGTTTTCATTAATACTGACTTGACTCTGATCATCAATGGCTATGGTACGAGTATCCCCATGCTTATTATCGAATACCAGTTGACCAGTCCCGAGTTTGATCAGCTCGCTAAAAAAGATTCTTATTTCATTGTCTACAAGTGCTACGGGAAAGGAAAAACTGCCTAATTCTGGTGCCGTTGTGTCCGCTGCAGTAGTAAAATTAAGCGTACCCCCTGCAAAAGCATTCCCCTGAAGATCGGTAATCGCTGTGTTATCAACTTGGAGCGAGTAGCTGCTGTTAGGTTGTAAACGAGGGTAATAAATGCTTATTTCGTTGCCACTGAATGTAGGACGAATGATGTGTGCGTCACCTTGGCTATTAGTGAGGATAAAATTCCCACTGCCCGCTTTAATCGGTTCATCAAACTGTACGGTTATGTTGCTTTTAATAGGAACCTGTTGGGCATCAACGCTGGGCGAGCTGCTTAATGCAATGGGTGCTGTGGAATCTAGTGCTACCGTGGTAAAAGTCAGTGCCGTGGAATCCATCACGCTGGCAACAGGCGTGTTTGCAGCATCAACAACGGCTCCCCGTTCCATTTGGATAAAATATTGGCTGCCCGCCAATAAATCTTCTTTGGGGTTAATGGTGATAACTGAATAATCTGGCGAGTCGTTTGATTTCCCCCCTTCACTGGGTATTGTGGAAGGTTTCCGTGCGTTAAAAGCTATTTGCGAAGCATCATTACCCGCAATAATGCGGGTATCGCCGTGACCATTACTGATAATAAAATGTCCAGGTCCGCCTGCAACGGGTTCATTAAACGACAGCTTGATGTCGCTAGCAAGCGCAACTTGTTCTTGTCCATTAGTCGGCGAACTTTTAATCGGGATCGGGGGGGCATTTGATTGGTCTGCTGCGATAAAGCTAAGTGAAGTGTCGGGTACGCCAGCAAAAGGATTGCCCTGAAAATCAGTAACCACACCACTGTCCAGTTGTACAAAATATTCGCTACCAGCTATCAACCCGTCTTTTGGCATAACCAAGAGAGTATCAGCTAAAGCGGCAGGATTGGTCGAGCCGGGAAATGTAGGCTGCGATGACAGCAATACTTGCGTATTATCGTGAATAGCAATGCTACGCTTATTACCTTGACTATCTGTAATAACAATGGTGCCAGAGCCTGCCAAGATGGCTTCATTAAACTGTAAAGCAAAGGCATCTGCAAGCGGTGTTTTTATGGGGTTTTCTTTTAATACGGGCGCAACCGTATCCGTTATAACAGTTTTAAAAGTATACGCGCTGCTGTCTTGTGTTCCTGCAAAGGCATTGCCTGCCAGATCAACAATCGCACCGTCATCCACTAACACGTAGTACTGACTGTTGCTTAATAAATCCCTACTGGGATTGATTACTACCTGAGTGCTGGCATTGCTACTTTCACCATTGATACCTCCACCTTTACCGAAACTGAAACTGATCTGTTTTTTATCGGTCACTGCAATGGTGCGGGTATCCCCTTGTCCATTGCTAATGATAATATTGCCATTGCCTGCCTGCACTTTTTCATCTAATGTAACCAGGATATTTGAGGAAATGGACACTCGTTCAGCCTGATTATTTGGAATTACGCTTACCGGTATTGGCGGCGTTACATCGGGCGTGGCTTCCTTCGGATTTAAAGTTTTAGCACTATTATATTTAGGGGTAATGTTAGTTGTTAGCATTAGTTAAGCTCCTATTTTCGTGAAAATTTTATTCTCAGTAAGTAACGTGTACGAAATAACTTGAGCATCTAATACCCTCTCCCCAGCGCTCTCCCTGAAGGGAGAGGGGGTAAGTTGTTGAAGTTATTTCACGCACGTTACTAAGCAAAAGTGTAACTGCGAATGTAACATGGTGATGCTTAAGCTCACAGTGTAAACATCACGTCGCCCGTGTTACCAAAACCATCGCTCAGACCTGTAAGGTATAACACGTCACCAGTCGTGACGGTACTGGCAGCATCCAGTTCAACGGAAGCAGACAGACCATCGGCACTTAAGACGACATCATGTCCGCCAAAGCTATGTTGTGGTAAATTAAAACCGCCCTGCCAAGTTACGGCGGTATCAAAATTAAAGATTAAAACATCCTTGTTGTCATAGGCACCTTGCGTGCCGCCGTGGTTGATTTCTTGCACCGGATGGTTCGCTGCTGCATCTGGTTTTTTACCTGCGGTATCAAAGGCAATGGCCTCGATGTTGTTAATGCCCGCAAAAGCATTGCCGGATAAATCAGTGACTATACCTGCATCTAATTGCACTGAGTAATGGCTGTTGCTGTGTAAGTCTTGGCTAGGATTAATGGTTAATGTTGGTCCTTCCAGTTTTATCTGAGTACTGTCTTTAATGTCAATAATCCGGGTATCGCCCTGTCCATCACTCACCGTAATTTTTCCGGCACCTGCTTTGATTTGTTCATCAAACCCCAAGCTAATATCTTCATTGACCAGTTGCCGCGGCCTAGTGTAGCTATAGGAGGGAGCCTGTATTGTTGGTGCGGTAGTATCTGCGATAGTATAAAACTGGGCATTAGTAGTGTCTTGAATGCCTGCAAAGGAGTTACCAGCCAAGTCAGTGACGGTGCCGCCATCTATTTGGATAGAATATTGTGCGTTAGCCAATAAAGGTTGCGTAGGGTGTATAACCAGAGTAACGCTGTCTTTAATACTCACTTGGCTGTGATCATCAATGGCAATGGTGCGGGTATCGCCTAGGCCATTACTGAGTACCAGCGTACCAACCCCAAGCTTGATCGCTTCGTTAAACTGCAACTTAATGTCGGCAGAAATCAGCTGCGTGTCTTGGTTGAAGTACAAGCTTGGCGCAGTTGTATCAACTGGCGCTGGCGCTGTAACGAAATTAAGTATCCCTCCTGCAAAAGCGTTACCCTGAAGATCAGTAATCGCAGCATTGTCTACTTGTAGCGAATAGGGACTATCGGCTTGTAAAAACTGAGTAGGATGAATGATTATGTTATTGCTGTAGACACTTATTTGAGGATAGTCATTCGCCGCAATGGTCCGCGTATCGCCCTGACCGTTACTGAGTATGAAAGTACCGGTGCCTGCTTTAATCGGCTCATTAAACTGTGCGGTGATAGTGCCGTTAGTGGGAACTTGTTGGGCGTTATTGCCAGGGGTACTGCTTAAAGCGATAGGCGCGGTTACATCAACTGCGACGGTAGTAAAATTCAGGGCGGTGGTATCCATAACACTGGCAACTGGCGCACCCTCATAATCGGTCACTGCGCCACTTTCCATTTGTACAAAATACTGGCTACCTGCCAATAAATCCTGCTTAGGGTTAATAATGACAGTGGTAGTATCGGTAAGTTTGCTATTGCTGTTATAGGCGTAGTGTACTTGCGAGCTATCATTGCCGACAATGGTTCGGGTATCCCCTTGACCATTGCTGATAATAAAATGCCCAGCACCTAGTTTAACGGCTTCATTAAACTTTATGGTGATGTCGCTTGCGAGCGCAACTTGCCCTTGTTCGTCAGCCGGCGTGCTGTTGATTGGAATGGGGGGTGTCGGAATGGCTGTAGTAAAGCTCTGTGCGGTGCCTTGTATCCCTGCAAAAGCATTGCCTGCAAGATCAGTCAGCACACCGCTGTCCATTTGCACATAATACTGCGCCCCTGCCACGAGGCCTTCTTTGGGCGTAATCGTAACCGTCGCTTCTGTTGCAAAAAAGGTTGAAATGGCCACCTGCGTCGTATCATGAATGGCAATGCTGCGTTTATTGCCTTGACTGTCCGCGATAACAATCGCGCCAGCGCCTGCTTTAATCGCTTCATTAAACTGTAAGGTAACAACGCCAACCAGTGCCGGACTTGTATTTTCTTTCAGTAACGGCGCCGTGGTGTCTGAAAAAGTTTTAAATGTAAACGCAGTGTTGTCTTGCGTCCCGGCAAAGGCATTGCCAGCAAGATCTGTAATGGCATCATTATCCACTAACACATAATACTGGCTACCGCTTAACAAATTCTTGCTGGGGTTAATGTTTATTTGGGTGCCAGCATGTCCCTTGCTGAAGCTCACTTGACTCACATCTCCCGCCGCAATGGTGCGGGTGTCGCCCTGTCCATTGCTAATGATGATATTGCCATTGCCAGCCATGATTCGTTCGTTAAAAGTGGCGACAATATCGCTGGAAACTTGCACTTGTTCAGCATGATTGCTGGGTGTCACACTTAGGGGTAGGGGCGCGGTCTTATCGACTGCGGTGGTAAAAGTCAGTGCGCTGGTATCCATTACTGCTGCGACCTTATTGCCTGCATTATCGGTCACTGCGCCAGCCTCCATTTGCACAAAGTATTGGTTGTTGGCGAGTAAATCAGCTTCGGGATTCAAGGTTATAGTATTGCCTTTAATCTCTGCGCCTAATGTCCCAATACGGCGGATATCACCTAACCCATTGCTGATAATAAATACACGGTATCCAGCCTTAATCGGCTCATCGAAGGTGATTGAGATATTGGCATTAACCGCGACTTGCTGCTGATGATTGCTCAGGTTGCTGCTGACGGGCACCGGCGCTGTGGTATCCGGTGCTGCTTCTTTTAAATTTAAGGTTTTGGCGCTGTTGTATTTGCTGTAAAGGTTGGTTGGTGACATGGTAAAACTCCTGTTTTGTGTGGGTCTAATTATTGGCGAGCAAAAATAGAGCGGCTATCCCAAAGCGGCGAGATAGGTAGCCTGGCTGCTAAACGTCCGAGTTAAGGCGCACAATAAGCGCTTTCATACGCTGAAAATCATGGAAACGGAGCGATAGCGAAGTGATGATTTTTAGTCCCCGATAGCTGCACAGGGCCGGGTGTTGAGCCGGAGCAACGCGTAGGTGAAATACAGAGGCTTACCGATAGGCA
>JABFRM010000047.1 GCA_013141155.1 Methylococcaceae bacterium
CATTAGGCCCCACTAAGCCGATAGGTTCTCCCGCGTTTAATTCAAAATTGACATCGCTGAGTGCCACTTTGCCTGCATAAACATGCTTAAGCTGTTGGCATTGAATAATCGGGGGGGTCATAACGCTTTCCTTGCCATTACCCAACGCCCTGCGGCTAACAAGATAATGCTTTGTAAAAGCGGAATATAAGCTAATTGCAAAGTTTGCCATTCTGACAGTTGCGCCAGCTCGGCCAATTGATAGCCTGGGATCAACACTTTAAAAAACGCCAATGCAGGTAGGTAATGCGCTAAACCGCTAATAATCGCAGCGAGAAATGTCCAAATTAAAATAGCCCAAACGGTCGATTGTCGAGCCGATTTAACGGCCGCAGATAAAGCCGCCATCATAGCCGTAAAAGGTAGCACCGCTAAAACGACATTAACCGTTATGGCTAACAAATTTGGTATGGCCGTAGTAAGCAGCGTGACATCACGAGACAGCACTAATGCCAAGGTGCTTAATGCCGTGGCACTAATCAACACTGTCTGAATAAGCATAAAACCCAGAAATCGGCCAAAAAAAACACTGTCGCGCCCACTGCGCAGCACTATAAACCGCAAGGTACCCCGTTCACGATCAGAACAGGTTTGATCAGCAGCCAGAGAAATACTTAACATAGGGAATATAAACAGCGCAAAATGCCAAAATACCCCGAATTCAGGAATTGGCCACTGTTCTAATGAACCGAATCCGATAAAATCAAAAAAACTGAAGTCTTGCTTAAAGCCTTTTTCCTGCACCAACATATCCGCAGCAAATTGTAGGGGATAATACAAAATAAAAGCCCAAACCACTGCAAAGGTCAGTAGATTCAACAAACCTTTACGGGTTGCAAAGACTCTTTTCAGTTCAAACTGACTGATAAGCAAGAGGTGATTTAAAAAACCAAGCTGCATAATTTTCAATTTAGCTACTAGAATAAGCCTGACATCTTAACATCTTGCTTATGACAAACGAAAAATAGCGCAATTGCGCTCAACTTAATTTTATATCCCTATTCGCGCGCCCTCTTTCAAAGGGGAATTTAATAAAATCTTACTTCAGTTCCGTCCATTTAACTTTCGCCTTATCCACCCAAGGTGCCTGTACATTTTTAGACAGCGCTTTTTGCAACGCTACTTTAGCTTCTTCATGCCTGCCTTTGGCAGCATAAGCCATCGCTAAATGGTAGTTAAATTCAGCAAACTCCGGTTCTAATTTAACCACTTTTTCCAATGCAC
The DNA here is from genome assembly GCA_013141155.1 of Methylococcaceae bacterium. GTDB lineage: Bacteria > Pseudomonadota > Gammaproteobacteria > Methylococcales > Methylomonadaceae > SXIZ01. Next base: position 1,264 of record JABFRM010000047.1, read on the forward strand.
TGACAGCATCATCCAGTTGACCATTTAAATAACTTAACCATCCGTAAGTATCCAAAAATGCCGGATTTTTAGTGTCTTTAAATGCCGTAACAAAATTGAGTGCCGCCCTTAAACGTTTGGGATCATTAGTGACCTCAGCCGTAACTGCCGCGAGATTATTGGCTGCGGTGCTATTATCAGGTTTAATTTTTAAGATCGCCGCATAAGCTTCAATGGCGGCATCCGGTTTAGCCATTTTTTCATACAGCATGGCGATATTTTGCATTAAATTCATATCCTGCGGCAAGGCAGCAAGCCCCTGCTGGTAGGTTTTTAACGCCTGCTCAAACTGGTTTTGCAGCATATAGACAGCCGCCAAATTCACATACCCGACTTCTTTGGTTTTAGCCAAATCAATCACTTTCGTAAAAACCTGCTCAGCTTCACCAAATTGCTTCTGGTTCTGATACAACAATCCCTGTAAATTTAATAAGCCGACATTATCAGGATGTTCTGCCAATAATTTATGCAACAGCGCGGTTGCTTTACCGGCCTCGCCCATCATTAAATAGGTGTTGCTTAAGCCCGCCAAAATGTCCAATGCCAACGGCTTCAACTTCAGCGCCTGATTATAAGCATCAATCGCTGCTGGAAATTTCTTCTGCGCGGCGTACAATTGCGCTAATTTAAATGACGACAAACCGCTATTCTCAACTTTAGCAATCGACTGGGCGGCTGCTTCGGCTTTTGCCCACTCGCCTTTACGGGCATACAAATCGACCAACATCGCCAACACTTCGGCATTTTGCTGCTTAGACGCGCCTAACTCTTCCAGCAAGGAAATAGCGCCAGCCTCATCTTTTTTCATCGCCAACATTTTTGCCAAATCTTTGCGCACATCAATATTCGTGGGATTAATCGACAGGCTGTTTTTAAGCGATTCTTGTGCTAAATCAAGATAACCACTTTTTATGTGCGTTCTGGCCGATAAAATATAGGCTTTTTCAGACTCTGGCTGATCACGTAACACTGTGCGTAAATCCCCTATCGCAGCTTCATATTTTCCGGTATCAACCAATAAGGTTGAGCGCATCATCAACGCATCGGCATTATGGGCATCCTGCTTGATCACTTCATCAATCAACTGCTCCGCTTTGACTTTATCTCCCTGTTTTAACATGAACTTAGCCAGCATATTTTTAGCTTTTAAGCTATTAGACCCTTGTTGATCATCTGCCATAATCCGATTTAACAATGGAATAGCTTGCTCTGGCCTTTCTTTATAAAGCGTTACCAACGCAAAACTGAAGTCATAATTACTCGGGTTAGCCTTAATAAACGCCAATAAACTTTGCTCGGCTTTCGATTCGGCTTTTTGACTTAAAAAATATTCGATTAACGCTAATTTTGGTTCAGTTTCGGTGGGTTTTTTAGCAATCAAATCACGCAAGACTTGCTCGGCTTTATCTAATTGTTTAGCCAAAACATAATACTTCGCCATACTGTAATGCAGAGCGTTCTGCTCAGGAAAACGCTTGAGCAAATCTACAACGATACCCTCGGCAACCGTACTTTTGCCCCCTGCCAGCAATATTTGCATCTTCATTAGCGCAAGGCTGATTTCATCAGGATGCACAACTAACGCCGCATCAAGCACTTTAAGTGCTTCATCATAGTGTTTCGCTTGACTCTGTAACTTTGCCAAGACAAAGGTTGCATCTAAATCGCCTGGATTATTGAGCAACACTTTTGTCACAATCGCTTGTGCCGCAGGCTGGTCATTTTTTTGCGACAATACCGCCGCCTGCAAAATCAAGGCATCTTTATTATCAGGCAGTTTAGAAAGAATTGCCGTTGATTTTTCCAAGGCTTTATCAAAATCGCCACCAAACAGAAACAGCTTACCCAACTTAAGCTGTGCCTCGATAAAATCAGGTTTCTCCGCGACCAGTCCAGATAATAACCCGAACATTTTTCGCCAATCCTGGTCTTTTTCAGCCAACTGCGCCATCAAATACAGCGCATCAGTATTTTTAGGG
>JABFRM010000012.1 GCA_013141155.1 Methylococcaceae bacterium
GTTGAGCCTGATGATCGTGTTCAGGGCCAGCATAAACTTTCAATTTCTTGAACATTGCACGTCCCAATGAATTCTTAGGTAACATACCTTGTACCGCAGTCGTTAGAATGCGATCAGGAAATGTTTTTCTTAATTTACCCAAACTAACGGATTTCATGTTACCAATAAAACCTGTGTGTTTGTAATAAATTTTACCTTGCTCTTTATTACCGGTCACGCCTATTTTTTCTACGTTAACGACAATAATATAGTCGCCAGTATCAACATGGGGGGTGAATTCGGGTTTATGTTTACCGCGAAGGCGCAGTGCAATCTCACTGGCAAGTCGACCAAGCGTCTTCCCTTCTGCATCAACTACGTACCAATCGCGCTTAACTTCTGCTGGTTTTGCACTAAATGTTTTCATTATGACTTAGTTTTTCGATTAAGGCTGTATAAGGAACGCAATTCTACTAAACATTTATTAAAATTTCAAACTAATTTACTCATTCAGTGAAAATGATGTGCTGAATAACCCAAATATAGCGCAGATTATAACAATTGCGATAGCCTTACAAAACTTAGTGGCTACGCTGCCATACGCACGATTTGTTTGGAATCTCTATAGGCAGTGCATCGGTACCAGTAGACTACCGTAAGCTCTGGCGACAAGATAGTCGCTGGATATTGGTTTGCGCTAGTGTGGTATCGTTATATAATCCCTCCTATTAAATACAGTTTATTAACTTAATTAGCGGCTTAAGCTTGATAACGGACGGCAAGATTGAATAACCAAGTCGACATCACGCAATATAAAATCTTCTTTCGGCGCATAAATAGGGCATTAATTGCTTGGGGTATCCCCATGGTATTTATTATTTTTGGCATTGCACCTGCCGACAGTAGTTCGGCACATGTTGCGTTAGGAATCCATCTCGTTGCTGCGGTGGTGCTGTTTAGTATCTTGGGGATTCTTGCGGCTTTTAGCGGACGCAGTTGGCTGCGGTATGGCGTACTGCCTATATTGTTGCCAATTTTAGGGCCGGTCACCGCTTATTGGCTACTCCGAAAACAAGGTAAAGAGGCTGGTTGGCTATGATTGCCGTCAATTGGATAGTCATCACGAAAAGCATTCCGGATTAGAAATACGCGTCATGTTGAACAATATTTTTGCCAATATTCCCCTCGCACTTCCTGAGGAGTATTTTGAAACGCTTTTCCAAAAATCCGGTGTGCAAATTGAGCGTATCATATCTAAAGGTCATGTAACCGCTGAACAAGAATGGTATGACCAGGCTTGGGATGAATGGCTGATATTGCTACAGGGCAGCGCGACGCTAGTGTTTGAAAATGCTGCTTCCGTGAATATAATGCCTGGCGATTATTGTTTAATCCCCGCGCGCACTCGGCACCGTGTTAGTCAGACTGACCTTGATACTGAAAGTATTTGGCTGGCTGTGCATTTACGGTAAATCATTCATTAATTCTGATAAGGCTCATGCAGCAACCACTATCAAAACCCTTAAAGATTGGCCTGCAAACTTGGGGTTCAAATGGTGATGTTCGCCCCCTTATTGCCTTGGCAGATGGGCTGCAAAGAGCGGGGCATACTGTCACCTTAATCGTTAGCAGCATTGATAATCGCAGCTATGCTGACACTTGTCGAGAGCTGGACATCGCTTATCAGCAAATTCCTGCGCATATTGAGTTTGACATGCAAGGCTTTGCGCAACGTACCTTTGAGGTGAATACTTTAAAGTGGTTGATTGAATTGCTGGAAAACTGCTTTTTTCCCTATGAGCGGGAAATATATCAAGCTGCGCAAAAACTGGTGACCGAGCATGATCTGGTGATTGGGCATCATTTTTTATACCCCTTAAAGCTGGCGGCGAAAATACAGCAAAGGCCGTATATCAGTGTAACCATGTGTCATGGGGCGGTGCCAACCCGCTTACATCCGCCGTTCAAGTTTCCTGGCTTAGGTCGTTTGTTTAATCGTTGGCAATGGCGCTTGCTTGATCTAACCTTTGATTTGGCACTCAAAAAACGTCTGAGCCATTTATGGTTAGCGGAAGGATTGCCCCCTGTTAAGCATGTGGTGGCGGATCTAATAACCTCCGATTTGCTTAACCTGGTCGTCGTCGATCCATTTTTATGCCCTTATAAAGATGAATGGCAGCCATTACATCAAGCCTGTGGATTTTTAAACTTACCGACCAATGCCGAACCGTTTCAAATTTCACTGGTACTACAATCTTTTTTGGATGCTGGTGATAAGCCCGTTTATATGACTTTTGGTAGCTTGCAGCAAGCCGTGCCGGATTGGAGTATGGACTTATTTATAAATGCAGCCAAACTGGCAGGTTGTCGCGCCATTATTCAAACCAGTTCGCCGCGTTTTCCTGCGGAGTCGCAACAAGGCCCGCTTTTTTTCATCGGCCGCCACCCACATCAGCCTATTTTTCGGCAATGTGCGGCAGTTGTGCATCATGGTGGTGCAGGTACCTCGCATTCTGCAGCGCTTAGCGGCTGCCCCTCTGTTGTTGTGCCATTTATGGATGAGCAATTCTTTTGGGGCTGCCAATTGCAAATCGCAGGTATTGCCGCCGCTCCCCTGTACGCAAAAAACGCTACTGCTGAAAAATTGGCGGAACGATTGGTGATGGTATTGAGTTCTGCTGAAATGGCAAAACAAGCTCAGCAAGCGGCGCTAAGCGTTTCGCCGACGCAAGGGGTAGTCAACGCAGTGGCGTTAATTGAAGCAATAATTGGGGGGCTAGCTTATTTGCACCTGCTCGGCCGGGGTTGTAATGATTTGGGCATGGACATCTACACAAGTTAAGTTTTCCGTCATTCCGGCAGGGATGCCGGAATGACGTGCTTTGAAACTTATGTAGATACCTATGGATTTGGGTGTAAAAATTCAATCCTATTCGTTTAATTAAGCTTAAAACTTAATCGATTTGGTATAATGCCAGTTGCGGTGAAATATAGAAGAAGCAGAAAAACTTACTGCCAACAGCTAAAACCGTATTTATATTAAGCGCATAGCTTAAAAAAACTTTCTTTTTGCGATGTAATTAAATTGAAATATGAACAGAGTATTATTCAAAAATTTGCTATTGATTGTTTGTTTTGGCGTTTCGTTGGTGGCCTGCACGGATTGGTCGCATTGGGGTAAATCAAGTGTTGAAAATTTAACTGATCGCGCCAATTTGCGCTGGCAAGCGTTGATCAATAAGAACTGGAATGCGGCTTATCAATTTGAGTTGCCCGCTTACCGTCAGACT
>JABFRM010000191.1 GCA_013141155.1 Methylococcaceae bacterium
GTATTAGCTAAACAACAAGCCGATGCCGCAGCGAAACAAAAAGCGCAGGCCATAGCTGCTCAGGCAGCTGCAAACTCCCAAGCATTGGAAACAGCAAAAAAAGCAATTCAAGCAAAAGTTGAAAGAAACTGGACTCGACCTTTATCTTCCAGTGGCGGCTCACAATGCAAAATACGCGTTAAAATGCTGCCAAACGGCGAAGTAGTGACAGTCAATGTTATCGCGGGTGGAGATGAGGCCTTTAATAGTTCTTGTGAAAACGCGGTGCATAAATCCTCACCGCTTCCTGTTCCGAGTGATAAAGAATTATTTAACAGCGTATTTAGGAATTTTACTTTTACTTTTACGCCGTAATAACCCTTAATGTCGTGTTTTTTTTAAAAAAGTTTAAGATAACTTAAAGAGGAATAAAGTGCTGTTGTATATCAGAAAAATACTAATGTTAAGTTTTTTTGTTTTCACAAGTCCCTTCGTGCAAGCAGAACTCAATATCGAAATTACCGGTGGCACCGAAAGTGCCACACCGATTGCAGTCGTGCCTTTCGGTGGCGGCTCGCCAGTTAATTTAGCCAACGTGATCAGTGAGGACTTAAAAAATAGCGGTTATTTTAGACCCCTACCAGAAGCCGATATGCTGAGCAAGCCGACGACAGAAGCCGGCGTGGATTACCGCACCTGGCAAGCCTTGGGGCAAGAATATCTGGTGGTGGGTCAGGCAGTCGGCAATTACACGGTGCAATTTGAGCTTTTTACCGTCGTTAAAGGCCAAAAAATGTTGGCCTACCAGTTCCCTCCTGTTACTGCCAATAATTTACGCAAAGTTGCGCATATTATTGCCGATAAGATTTTTGAAAAAATCACGGGTCGCAAAGGGGTATTTGACACAAAAATAGCCTATGTAACGACAGCGGGGAGTAACGGTAAAAAAATATATCGGTTACAGGTAGCTGATGCTGACGGTCAAAATCCAAAGACCATAGCAAGCTCCTCATATCCTTTAATGTCTCCTACCTGGTCAGCGGATGGTTCAAAAATTTCTTATGTATCGTTTGAAACCAAACGCTCTGCTATTTATGTCCAAACATTGGCAACGGGACAACGTCAAAAAATTGCGAGTTTCCCCGGTATTAATGGCGCACCCGCCTTTTCACCTGACGGGTCACAATTGGCGGTTACTTTATCCAAGGATGGTAGTCCGAATATCTATGTATTAGATATTAATAGTCAATCATTAAGAAGAATTACTCAAGGTAACGCCATTGACACCGAACCAGTTTGGTCACCTGATGGCGGTAGCATCGTCTTTACTTCTGATCGTGGCGGCAAACCACAGCTTTATAAAGTGTCCAGTCAAGGCGGCGCAGCCAAAAGAATCACTTTTAAAGGCGCTTATAATGCCAGGGCAAGTTTTTCAAATGACGGTCAAAAAATTGCAATGGTGCATGGTAATGGCGGTAGTTTTAAAATTGCCGTTCTGGATGTGGCGAGCGGCGCAATGGATGTGCTAACGGAAGGGGGATCAGATGAGTCCCCCAGTTTTGCCTCAAATGGTACTATGGTATTATATGCAGCTCGGCATAACGGACGGGAAATTTTAAAAGCGGTTTCGACTGATGGCAAAGTGCAGCTCCGGCTGCCGTTTGATGGGGGTGAAGTTCGCGACCCCGCTTGGTCACCCTAAGCCGCATCCCGAATCAAAAGAAAACCTTAACATAAATGGCTCCCGCTTAGCTTAGCTTAGCGTAGCCTATACCTACTTAGCATTAACAATCTATTTTAGAGAGAATATACCCATGAATTTAAGTTTTAATAAATTAGCATTAGCTTTAGCCTTAACAACCCTTTTAATGTCTGGTTGTAGCTCAACTGACGATAAAGATGCCGGCTTCACGGATGAAAACACCGCAGGCTCTGGCGTTCAGACCTCCGGTACCGGCGACAACGCACTTTCTGGCTCTGAGCTGGGCGGCAGTAATGGTGGCGGCGCTAACGGTTATGGCAGTGATGGTATGGGTGGTGCAGGTGGCGGGCCTGACGGTACCAAAACCATTTATTTTATGTATGACAGCAGCCAAGTTATGGAAGAATTTGTGCCGGTTATCGCCGCACATGCCCGTAGTTTAAAATCAAATAGTGGACAGCATGTCATCGTAGAAGGGCATGCCGATGAACGCGGCTCGCGCGAATACAATATTGCCTTAAGCGAGCAACGCGCTAAAGCTGTAAAGCGAATGCTGACCATGCAAGGCGCTCAAGATTCACAAATTGAAGTGGTCAGCTATGGTGAAGAAAAACCGGCATCTGATGGTCATGATGAATCTGCTTGGCAATTGAATCGTCGTGCAGTACTGGATTATCAAAATAGATAGCACGCCGTTCCATTTAACGCTAAGTGAGAAAACCCATGAAATTTAATCTACGTTACATCGCAATCCTATTAGCACTTAGCACCTTACTACTTGGTGGCTGTAGTTCCACGGATGAAAAACAAGACGGATTTGTGGATGAAACTGCTGGTCTTGAAACCCCAGACAATGGTGTAAAAACCCAAGGTCTGGGTGATAACGCGCTAGGGGGTTCTGAATCCGGCGGCAGTGCAAACGCTCATAATGGCATGGGTGGCGGCCCAGACGGCACTAAAACCATTTACTTTATGTATGATAGCAGTCAGGTCAAGGAAGAATTTGTTCCCGTAATTGCACAACATGCACGCAGCTTAAAAACCAATGCCGGTCAACATGTGATTGTTCAAGGACATAGCGACGAGCGCGGCTCCAGAGAATACAATATTGCCTTGGGTGAACAGCGGGCAAAAGCAGTGGCACGAATGCTGACGATGCAGGGTGTCGCTGAATCACAAGTGGAAACCGTAAGCTATGGCGAAGAAAAACCAGCAGCAAATGGTCACGATGAATCGGCTTGGCAATTAAATCGCCGCGTTGAACTCGATTATCAGGGGCAATAAATGAAAAAATGCTTGCTGCTTCTGACCATTGTCTGCGGTAGTGTTTATGCTGAACCGGAAACATTGCCACCGATAATTGATAACTCCAGTTATTACGGCGATGGTAATTCAAATACCGCTGGCGGTGTTAATGCTGTCAATTCAGCGAACACTTCAGCCAACGGAATTTATCAACTACTGGGACAAATAGAGCAATTGCAAAAAGAAGTACGGCAATTGAGCGGTACTGTTGAAGAGCAAGCACATGACCTGGCGGAATTGAAAAAACGTCAGACCACCATGTATGAGGATATTGATCAACGCGTTCAGGCTATTGAAGATGCTAAAAAAGCGGCTGAAGCAGCGCCAACCGCAATTGTTGCTGAACCTGCTGCTACCGCACCAACAATACCCGATGTTACTCCAGCAGTCGCTGTGCCGCCAGTAAGCACCGTCGCTCCACCCGCAACGGTTGATAACACTACTATTAGCACTTCACCGGCGATAGTGGCGACGCCACCAGCTACCGAAACGCCTGCGGCAACAAGCGATGAAAAAGCGCAGTACCAAAAAGCCTATGCCAATCTACAAGTTGGTCATTATAGTGAGGGAATCACGGCATTAAATACGTTTTTGGGCAATTTCCCGAACGGTAAATATGCGGCTAATGCCCAATATTGGTTAGGCGAAGCCTATAAAGCCAGCCAGAATGTCGATGCTTCTCGTGATGCGTTTAACAAAGTGATTAGTCAATATCCCAACAGCCCCAAGGTGCCTGATGCACTATTTAAACTGGGTGTGCTGGAAATAGATCAGAACAATCTACCTAAAGCGCGCGAATATTTAAACCACGTCAGTACCGGCTATCCTAATACCACCGCCGCACAACTCGCTGCTAAAAAATTGAGCGTACTTAATGGCGGGTTATGAAGCTTATAGACGCTATAGATTGAATGCCCCGCCCCCTATCCATGCTCAGTAAATCCCTGCGTATCACCGAAATTTTCTATTCTCTGCAAGGCGAATCCACTACTGTTGGCTTACCGACGGTATTTATCCGCCTCACGGGTTGCCCATTGCGCTGTGTGTATTGTGACACCGCCTATGCGTTCACGGGCGGCACTAAACAAAGCATCGCCGACATTGTGCAGGAAGCCGCACAATACAGCACCCGCTATATCACCGTAACTGGGGGTGAGCCACTCGCGCAACCGGACTGCCTAGCTCTCATGACCTGTTTGTTAAACGAAGGCTACACGGTCTCGTTAGAAACCAGTGGCGCGCTAGATGTATCGCAAGTAGACAGCCGCGTGATTAAAGTCATGGATTTAAAAACCCCTGCCTCCGGTGAGCTGGATAAAAACCGCTATCAAAATATTGATTATTTAACCAAACAAGACCAAGTAAAATTTGTCATTGCGGATGAAATAGACTATGAATGGTCAAAAAAAATACTCGCACAATACGCCCTTACCGAACGCTGTGACGTATTATTTTCAACCATGATGGGTTATCAACAACCCACTTGGCTAGCTGACAAGATCTTACACGATCGTTTACCGGTGCGTTTTCAAATTCAACTACATAAATTCCTCTGGGGTGATGCCCAAGGCAAATAAACTCCATGCCAATAAACCCCTTGCAAAAAAAAGCCATTATCCTGCTTTCCGGTGGATTAGACTCGATTACCGTCCTCGCGCAAGCCATGCAACAAGGGTATGCCTGCTATGCCTTAAGCTTCGATTACGGACAAAAACACAACGCCGAATTGGTGGCGGCCAGCAAAATTGCAGCACATTATGCAACACTTGACCATAAAATCATCAAACTAGGCTTGGCGGCGATTGGCGGTTCGGCATTAACTGATGACCAAATTGCCGTACCTAATAGCCTCCAAGCGGGCATTCCCGTGACTTATGTACCCGCTCGCAACACCCTGTTCCTATCCTTCGCACTGGCATGGGCGGAAGTATTGCAGGCACATGATATTTTTATCGGCGTAAATGCAGTCGATTATTCCGGTTATCCCGATTGCCGCCCAGAATTTATTGCCGCATTCCAACAATTAGCCAATGTCGCCACCAAAGCCGGTGTTGAAGGCGAACGACTGACCATTCATACGCCATTAATTGCCTTAAGTAAGGCTGAGATTATTCAGCTCGGGGTTAGTTTGGGTGTTGATTATCAACAAACAGTATCGTGTTACTCAGCGGACGCCCAAGGCTTTGCATGCGGCATGTGCGATGCCTGCCGCCTACGCATTATAGGCTTTCAGCAAGCTGGAATGCCTGATCCAACCCGTTATCAAGCTAAAAACTTCAAGTGACCACATTTATTGAATTTGGCGAATTCATATAATTAAACGCAATGCACAATATTTTAAAACACCCTCACTCAACACATAACCCTAGACAAAACCAGACAAAACGGTAAAATAAGCTCCCTAAAACCACTTCTGACTCGACACAATAATGGCGAAAATCTCTGTTCTTAATGGCCCCAATTTAAATCTGCTGGGGGTGCGGGAACCGGGTCATTATGGGTCTAAATCTTTAGCTGAAATAGAGAAAACCCTTACTGCACAAGCCTCTGCACTGGGGCATCAACTCGATTTTAAGCAAAGTAATGCCGAGCATGAAATAGTTGAACACATTCATCAAGCGTATCACGCCCAGGTCGATTTTATTATTATCAACCCTGCCGCCTTCACGCACACCAGCGTCGCGATTCGAGATGCGCTGTTAGCCACAAAAATCCCTTTTATCGAAGTCCATTTATCCAATGTTCATGCCCGCGAAGCCTTTAGAAAGCATTCTTATTTTTCGGATATTGCCCAAGGCGTTGTATCTGGCTTAGGTGCCATCGGGTATGAATTGGCCTTACAAGCAGCTCATCAGACATTAAACCAAAAGACCTAAACACTATGGATATCAGTAAAATAAAAAAATTAATCGACATTATCGAAGCCTCTGACATTGCCGAATTTGAAATCACTGAAGGCGAAGAATCGATTCGTATCAGCCGTTTCTCTAAACACGCGCCAGTGCAATATGCCGTCGCACCGCCACCGGCCGCAACGCCAATGGCGGCCACTTTTGGTGCGCCGCCGATCAGCGATGTAACGCCAAAGATCAATGGCCACATCGTTAAATCACCGATGGTCGGCACCTTTTACCGCTCAGCCTCGCCAGGCGCAAAAGTATTTGCACAAATCGGCCAAAGCATTATGGCTGGCGATACTTTGTGTATTATTGAAGCCATGAAAATTCTCAATCAAATCGAGTCCGATAAAACCGGCATCATCACCCAAATTCTGGTCGAAGACGGTCAACCGGTCGAATATGACCAACCCTTATTCGTGATTGAATAACTCAACAGGACTGCACATGTTTGACAAAATTGTAATTGCCAATCGCGGTGAAATAGCCCTGCGTATCCTACGGGCCTGTAGAGAATTGGGTATTAAAACCGTCGCCGTGCATTCCACGGCGGATCGGGATTTAAAACATGTCCGGCTCGCTGATGAATCTGTGTGTATCGGCCCTGCTGCCTCTATCGACAGTTATTTAAACATCCCCGCCATCATCAGTGCTGCCGAAGTCACCGATGCGGAAGCCATCCATCCCGGCTACGGATTTTTATCTGAAAATGCCGATTTCTCAGAAAAAGTACAACAAAGCGGTTTTGTGTTCATCGGCCCTAGAGCTGAAACCATCCGTTTAATGGGCGATAAAATTTCTGCCAAAAAAGCCATGCAAGCGGCAGGCATTCCTTGTGTACCTGGCAATGGCGAACCCTTAGGCAATGACAACCCAACCAACTTAAAAATGGCGAAAGAAGTCGGTTATCCGGTGATTATCAAAGCTGCGGGGGGGGGTGGCGGACGCGGCATGCGTACCGTGCATACCGAAGCGGCTCTGATCAACGCTATAGAAATGACCAAAGCGGAAGCTGCGAGCGCCTTTGGCAATCCCACCGTGTATATGGAAAAATTCCTGGAGGATCCACGCCATATCGAATTTCAAGTATTAGCCGACAGCCACGGTAATGCGATCCATTTGGGCGAACGCGATTGCTCCATGCAGCGCCGCCATCAAAAAGTCGTCGAAGAAGCCCCTGCCCCTGGCATTACTGAAGAGCAACGCAAAAAAATGGGCGAACGCTGTGCCAAAGCCTGTGTCGATATTGGCTATTTAGGTGCCGGTACTTTTGAATTTTTGTATGAAAAAGGCGAATTTTATTTCATTGAAATGAACACCCGCGTGCAAGTGGAGCACCCGGTTACCGAAATGATTACCGGTTTTGACATTGTTAAAGAGCAACTCCGCATCGCTTACGGTATGCCGTTGTCGATCACTCAAGAACAAGTGACTTTCACCGGACACGCGATTGAGTGCCGTTTAAATGCGGAAGATCCCGCCACCTTTATGCCTTGTCCCGGCACTATTTCACAGTTCCACATGCCTGGTGGACCTGGGATTCGTTGTGAAACGCATATTTATAATGGCTATAAAGTACCGCCCTATTACGACTCTATGATTGGCAAACTGATTGCCCACGGCGAAAATCGCGCCAGTGCCATTGCACGCATGAACACCGCATTAAGTGAAATTATTATTGATGGCATTAAAACCAATATCCCCTTACAAAAAGACATTATGAACGACCCTGCCTTTGCACAGGGCCAACAAAATATTCATTATTTGGAAAAGAAACTCGGCATTCACTAATATCTGCCACCAATCGAGGGCGGAAATTTTATCCGCCCCCCTTCCCACTGTTCCTAAAATTCCAGTATCGACTCTATGGCTTGGCATCAACTCTCTGTGATCACTGACGAAGTATCCGCACCCGTTCTGGCCGATTATTTAACGGAAATAGGCGCTGTTTCAGTAACCTATATGGATGCCGAAGACAAACCCGTTTACGAACCGCCCTTAAACGCGATCAAAATCTGGAATAGCACTCGGGTCATTGCACTTTTTGAGCTTGCGGCGCATCCAGCAGTTATTAGAGCACTGATCGCATTTGAATTCAAAGACATGCCTTTGCAAAACTGGAAACAGGAAATTTTAGAAGATCAGGCTTGGGAACGCAGTTGGATGGAACATTTTAAACCCATGCTCTTTGGGAATAAATTGTGGATTTGCCCAACTGGCATGGAAAAAATAGAGCCTAATACCGTGTGTATGATTTTAGACCCTGGCTTAGCGTTTGGTACAGGTACCCATCCAACCACCGCGTTATGCCTAGAGTGGCTTGCCACACAAAGCCTACAAGGCAAAACCGTGATCGATTTTGGCTGCGGTTCAGGTATTTTAGCCGTTGCCGCAGTATTGTTGGGTGCGAAAACCGCTCATGCCATCGACATAGACCCCCAAGCACTAACCGCTACACAAGCAAACGCTGAAAAAAATGATGTCCTAGCTCAAATCCACTGCTATTTGCCAGAAAACTTTAGCAATGAAATGGCTGACATTGTATTAGCTAACATTCTCGCCGCACCGTTAATTGAACTGAATCAAACCATCACAGCATTGGTAAAACCAGCGGGGCAATTAGTGCTATCCGGCATTTTAACCGAGCAAGCTGAAGCCGTCAGCGTTGCTTATCATCCCAGCATCTCCTTGAATTTACCGGTTATACACGAAGACTGGTGCAGACTTAATGGCTTTAAAGCTGCGTGATCAATGCCATCTTCCACAGCACAATACCATTACCCCCTTATCTGGATTTATTAAATCCTTATGCCTAAGTCAACAGAAGCTTTCACTCTATTATGAATCACCCCGAAATCCATCTCAAAAAGCACGAAGATAAAAGATTAAGACAAGGCCATGTATGGGTATTCAGCAATGAAGTCGATACTGGGCGCTCACCGCTTGATGGCTTTAGCCCAGGACAACTCGTCAACGTCACCGCTTTCGATGGTAAAGCCTTAGGCACGGCGTACATCAATCCAAACACCTTAATCTGCGGGCGCTTACTGTCGCGCAAAAGCAATTTGAGCTGTGGCAGCAACTTTTTTAAAACGCGGCTGAGCAATGCCTTACAATTACGTGAAAAACTTTTTGATAAACCTTTTTACCGTTTAGTCTTTGGCGAAAGCGACGGCCTTCCAGGGTTGGTCATCGACCGCTTTGGCGACATCTTAGCCGTACAAATCACTACCGCAGGTATGGAGCTACATAAAGCCTTCCTACTCACCGCGCTGCTAGAATTATTAACCCCGACGACCATCATCTTTAAAAATGATAATAGCCAACGCGAACTGGAAGGCCTTAGCACAAGCTCTGAAGTAGCCTATGGCGAGTTACCCGCAGAAGTCATTATTGAAGAAAATAATGCTCACTATCATATTGACATCCTCAATGGCCAAAAAACGGGCTGGTTTTTCGATCATCGCAACAGTCGCCAGCAATTAGCGCGTCTTGCCTGCAACAAACGGGTTTTGGATTTATTTTGCTACACCGGCGCTTGGGGTATTCCTGCGGCCTTAAACGGCGCCACTGAAGTCATTGGCGTCGATGCGTCAGAAAGCGCTTTAGCCCTTGCCGCAACCAATGCACGCCTGAATAATGTCGCAGAACGCATGCAGTTTGTACGCAGCGATGTGTTTGAATATTTAAAACAAGCCCGTCTTAACAATCAGCATTACGACATTATCATCTTAGATCCTCCAGCGCTGGTGAAACGTAAAAAGGATTTTAAACTGGGACTGGAAGCTTATCGCAGACTCAACGACCTCGCCTTACAGATGCTTTCCCCAGGCGGCATCTTGGTATCCGCGTCTTGTTCGTACCACCTAACCACTGAGAATCTGCACGAGTTGTTACGCTCATCAGCACGGCACATCGACCGGCACTTAGTATTTTTTAATCAAAGTGGTCAAGGCCCTGATCATCCCATCCATCCTGGCGTACCCGAATCACATTATTTAAAAACTTTTTTCTGTTACGTTAATCCCAGTTTATAATGACCGACCCAAAAATACCCTGTGAACTTTGCCGGCAACCCGTACTTTTGCAAAGTTTTAGCTTAACCACAGCCAGTGGCAAGCAGCATTTTTGTTGCCAAGGCTGCATAACTATTTATCAATTACTTAATTTTAACCAACAACTTCCAACTCATAACTCTAACTAAGGAACCAATTCATGAAACCAAAAGCGTGCGAATCCTGTACCCGTGTCAACATTGGCGGTAACCATAAAAAAGTCCACCCCATTATTCGCGGCATAGGCTTAATCTTTGTCTATACGCCTATTTTAACTTGGCCGTTCGTGATTTTAAGTGCTTATTCAGTGTATCTGCATTTGTACTTAATCGGTGCCAGAAACGTTAAAAAATATTCTGACTTTTTACCCGCACGCGAAAGTCATCGCTACAATCTTAAAACCCAAGTCACTATGGATGGCTCTTTTAAAGCCAGTTTTGCGCAATCGAAACTGTATTGGATTTTCAATTGCACCTGGTATTGCCCGATGAGCGTCGGCTTATTTGAATGGCATGCTTACTTGGTGCAAGTGGTTGAAAACTGGTGGTGTCCGTTCACCCACAGCCGTAAAGACGAGTTCTATAGCAACGCGTCATTAGACCAATCGTTTTGGCATATTTACGAAAATGATAAGGCCAAACTGCACCCCGAAGATCGCGACAACTCGATTTTTACCGAAACGCCTGAAAAACCCGAATAAAAACGACAACCCCGGCGCTTTGTCAAATTCCGCATTACATTTAAATTCCCTTTTTTTAAAAACAAAGGCATTTGCACAAATTTTTAGTCCTTCTCCTGTTGGAGAAGGACTAAATCCACTTTGTAACACATTGCATTTAAACTATTTATATCCTTATTTTTTAAATAACTGATGTTACGCGGATTAGTCGGAAGTCAGACTTCAGCTCGGCAATAGCTCGCCCAGCCAAACAGCATCCCATAAGCAATAATCGCCAGCCCGTTTAAACACGCTTGCCCGCAGCGGATTCGCCACAATATCGCACCATTCTTTGCACGTCTTCATCTTTACGCACCGCATGGTTAAGATAATATGTCGGGTTAAAACCAGACTTCCAATCTGCGTAACATCAGTTAAATAAGTTGGATTTTATTAGTGGCTAATGGTGCGCGCCCCGCCCTTAATACGCGTATGATTCTGAGATGAAAAAGCAAACTTAGCCACTGTCACCTGTTGATTTATTATAATTTTTTTGATTGACAGAACCGTGATTGAGGATAATAATTTTCCGAAATGAATACAAAAATAAATTCATTTAATCCTAAGGATAGCAAGCACCATAACAATTCCATAAAAAGTAACAGAAGCAGCAATCATGCCTCTGCCAACAAGGAGTAGTCCCCATGAAAAAATCGCTCTATGCAAGCGTTTTAATGCTATCCACCGCCTTGGTCGGATCCCCAGCCTCAGCCACTACCGTACAAACCTTGGGTGTGCAGAATTTTTTTACCGATGGCGCAAAAATTTCTACTGGGGAGTTTTTAGGTCAGGTTGCTCCAAAAATTGTAGGCGACACCCAGCCAAGCAATTCAGTTGCGCCGTTTAACCAATTTATCGGTTCTGATTCAGCTTCAAATTTCTCAACCAGTTGGACATTTTCCTATGGGGCGCTCGCCGATGTCACCGCTGGCAGCTTGCAATTGGGGATTTATGATCATGATTCCGCTGCACCTGGTAGCCAAATTGCCTCTTTTAGCCTGAATGGCATTGATCTGACCACTGAGCTTAATGGACTATTTGAAGCAAATGGCGGCAGCGCGAATAGTCTCTATAATATTTACACCCTGACCTTACCCACCTCAACCCTTACGCAACTGGCGTCTGGCACGGCCACTTTTAACTTGACTTTACAAGGGCTGGGATTGAGCGTGCTTGGGCGGACCAACACCAACGGTGCCGGCTTGGACTTTTCGAGACTGACGGTCACCACAGTACCATTGCCTGCTTCAGGAAGCTTATTGCTGTTCGGGCTTACGGGTTTGCTTGCAGCCCGGCGAAAAAATAGGGCATAACAGCATTGTAATCAACAGAGCTGATCCACTTTTTAATGTTTAGTGCGGGAGAATAGCGATGGCCACTCCATTTGTAGGTGAAATTCGGACGTTTGCTGGTAATTTTGCGCCAGCCGGTTGGGCTTTATGTCAGGGACAAATACTGGCCATTGCGGATTTTGATGTGTTGTTTGCACTCATCGGTACTACCTATGGGGGCGATGGGCAAAACACTTTTGCCCTGCCGGATTTTAGGGGGCGTATCCCCTTGCACCAAGGGGCTGGGCAGGGCCTAAACCAGAAGGCTATCGGCGAGGCCGCAGGTGAAGAAGCCGTTACCTTAATCACCACACAATTGCCAGTGCATAATCATGCAACGAAATGTGCCCGCGCTGGGGGAAATCAAGTTAGCCCCGTTGGCAATTATTGGTCTACCGATCCTGCGGGGAATACCGCAGCGTATATATCCGGTTTTCCAGGTTCAGTAGATCCGATGCACCGTGCTGCGATCGGCATTACAGGCGGGGGACAAGCCCATAACAATGTGCAGCCTTATATCGTGTTCAATTACATTATTGCGCTTTTGGGTATTTTTCCGTCACCCAACTAGCCGCAAAAAACCAATCACTTTTGTTGATAAAAAGGAGACCTTATTATGGATCCGTTTATTGGAGAAATCCGCTGTTTCGGTTTTAATTTTGCGCCGCCAGGGTGGGCGATGTGTAATGGACAACTGCTGGCGATTACTCAAAATACCGCGTTGTTTTCGATTCTGGTCACTTCCTATTGTGGCGATGGCAGAACAACCTTTGCTTTGCCTAACATGCAAGGTAAAGTCGCTATGGGGGAGGGGCAAGGCAACGGCCTTACCCTGAGAACCCTGGGGGAAGTTGGGGGTGCCGAGGCAGCAACGCTGACGGTTGCACAAATGCCCCCCCACATTCATGCTGCCCTGGCCGCTAACCGGCCTGGCAACACCTACGTTCCTCAAGGAGGTACCTGGGCTAAAGATGCAGGTGGCAGCAAGCTGTATGGAACCACTGGGGGCGCGCAAATGGCGGCAGATACGTTGAGCGCTGTTGGTGGCGGGCAACCGCACGCCAATATGCAACCTTATCGGGTATTGAATTTTTGCATTGCCGTGCAAGGCATTTTTCCGCCAAGAAACTAAGCAACAACGCACACCAGTCACGATAGCATAATGGGAGGATAGTATGAGCGAACCATTTTTAGGGGAAATTCGTCCCTTTGGATTCAGTTTTCCGCCACGCGGCTGGGCAAGTTGCGACGGGCAATTGCTGCAAATTGTTACAAACCAGGCCTTGTTTGCCTTGTTAGGGACACAGTACGGCGGCAATGGCATTAGCACCTTTGCGCTCCCTGACCTTCGCGGTCGCGGCGGCCTGCATGCAAGCCCACAATATCTTCAAGGGCAGCAAGGCGGGGTAGAAGGCGTTGCACTCACTGGCCTGGAGATGCCCCTTCACGCGCATGTGGTAAACTGTAGCAACCAACCGGGCGATGCCGCAGACCTCACCAATAACTATTGGGCGCAGGATGCTAACGGTAATGTGCAGTATAGCAATGTCAGTGATAGTAATTTGACTGCTGAGGTTATTAATTCTAGCGGCAATCATTTACCCCACAATAATATGCAACCATATCTGGTGGTGAATTTTTGCATAGCGTTGACCGGCATTTTTCCCAGCCGAAATTAGTGTGCCATTATTTGATGGTGGCTGAATGGCTTGGCTTTATCCCTAGTGCATCGCGTGAATATTGCCCTGACGCTCCGTGCCGAGCGGCCTGAAGATGCCGCTTTTCTCAGCCAGCTTTTTGCCGGGAGTCGTTGGAGTGAATTCGCCTCACTGCCGTGGACTGAGGCGCAGAAACGGGCTTTTCTGCAACAGCAATATGATTTGCAGGCCGCGCAGTATAAAACCCATCATCCTAACGCGGCTTTTTCGATTATTGAATGGGGGAGCTGTGCCATCGGTCGGTTTTATGTGGATCGCAACGGTAAGGACATTCATATAATCGACATTACCCTTGTTGCCGAGTATCGCAATCGGGGCATGGGTAGCGAACTGCTGCAAACGCTTTTGGCTGAAGCTATGGAAACTGGGTGCAATATCAAATTACACGTTGCACATTCGAATCCCGCACGGCAGTTGTATCAACGTTTAGGGTTTCGTATCACTGCGGATGAGGGAGTTTATCTTGCCATGACCTGGAGAGCATTTCCACCAGCGTAAACATCTCCGTTTTTTGGAAGAATGCGTAGTCAACCTGTTTAACCGTTTATCAATGCGTTTTAATTTTATTGGGAGTCAATTCTAATGTCCACCTTAAATACCACACTGCGTGCCAAACGACGGCAGTTTCTCAAATTATCCGGTCTAACAACGGTCGGGCTGTTGTTTGCCCCATTTGTATCGGCATCGGGAATTTTGACCGTACATGCCAATAAGGCTGTAAAACATTACCAAGGCACAGCGGATGGCAAGATTTTCTTATCGACCGACTATGGCAAAACCTGGAACAAAATTGTTGATTTTGGCAAAGACTTCAATATCCAAAAACTGGTCTCCAATGGGCAAGGCAGTGTTATCGCGTATTTGAAAATGGGTAACCGTCAATTCTGGTTACAGTCCCAAAACGATGCCACTTGGTTCACCAGCAATTATGTCGCTCCGGCAGTCGGAGTAATCCCTTAAATTTTATGGCTCTATGTGAAATTGAGTGGGTAACTTTACTTAAGCATGCCACCTTTCTCCGTTTGTCCTAAGCCTGTCGAAAGATAAATGAAAAAAGGCTTTATTGGATCGTGTTACATTCAAAAACAACACCTAATATAATAATAAAATCAATTAGTTAACTGTTAAAAACACTATGCAAGCAACAATATCAAACTCAACCGTAAATCCGCCCATCCTTCGACAAACTTAGGACGAACAGATTTACTCTTAGTCTGTTTTGGTGAAGATGCTTCACCTGTCAAGTTGC
The DNA here is from genome assembly GCA_013141155.1 of Methylococcaceae bacterium. Lineage (GTDB taxonomy): Bacteria > Pseudomonadota > Gammaproteobacteria > Methylococcales > Methylomonadaceae > SXIZ01. Next base: position 14,955 of record JABFRM010000191.1, read on the forward strand.
GCATGATCATGTGAAAAAAAACTTTTTATCGGCAAAGATTATTTTTTAGCGTAATTTATATTTGAATGATACTATCAAGGTGTTTTCATGGTTGACATTATTGGGGCAATGTCATTTACGGCGCAACCGAATTTCAGAAAAAATCAAAACACATCAAAATCTTAATAGCTATTTTTACCAAAATTTAACTTGAATGGGAGATATAAAATGCGAAACATAAAAACGGTTTTCTTCATTTTAAGTGCAATAGCAGTCACCAATATCTTATCGGGGTGTGCTGCTAATACTTCAAAAAGCGAATCGTCGGCATCCAATGCCGCGACTGCCATTGCTCCAGGAATGAACAGTCAGGGGGAAGTCGTTGACTCCAAACTGGTTGAGGGTGAACACGGTCAAAAAATTAAGGGCTTAGGCGACTGGGAAGGCGAAATAACGGGAAAACCCGCGCCAGGGAGTCAATTCAAGAAACTACAAATTGGCATGTCGACCAGGCAGGTGCTTGATCTTATTGGACAACCATCTGATCAAGGTGCCTATATGACAGGTAAAGCCTTTATTCCCTTCTATTTTGGTAGCGATAGGCACCGTTACGAAATGGTCTATAAAAACCAAGGGCGGCTTGTTTTTGCAGGTGGCTCTGTGGGAGATTTCATTTCTGGCAACCTGATTTGGATTATCCACAACCCCAAAGAAAGTGGTTATCGGTAAACTTTGGAGTGAACTGAGTGGCGTTAAGGCTTACTGATACCCTAAAATACAATATCGAAAGCTGGTTACCCATGGGCAAAATATGGCTTATGGCTTATGGCAAGCACGGCAAGAGCCTAGGCCATCAATTCAAGGCTTGATATGCTGCTTAAGGGAAATAACCCGTCCTAAGGCATAGCAAGCAATAGCTATAGGCATGTTTAGATTTTGTTAGTGTCTGATGTCCAACACCACTTTACCCGTTACATGCCCAGCGTCCATTAAGCTGTGCGCTTTAGCGGCTTGTGCCAGCGGGAGCTGTTGACTGACATGGATGTGTAACTTACCTTGATCAATCCAGTCCGCGCAATGGTTCAGCATTGCGACTTGCCTTGCTCTGGCGATGTCAAGATTTCTCAGCATGGGTGTCAGCATTAATTCAAAGCCGATCAGTAAATTACGCAAACGTGCTTCGGATAAATCTACTGGTCCTGGGTCTAGCAGCGTTACCAGACGTCCAAAATGTGCGGTGGCGGCAATGCTTTGTTTAAAGACCTCTGCACCTACGGTATCAACCACTAAATCAGCGCCTTTGCCCTCGGTTAATTCATTCACGCGCGCCACAAAATCTTCTTGCCGGTAATTGATAACTTCATCTGCGCCTAGGTGTTTGACGAATTCTGATTTTTCCACATTACTCACGGTGGTAATTACTCGCACACCCAGCAGCTTGGCTATCTGTATTGC
>JABFRM010000057.1 GCA_013141155.1 Methylococcaceae bacterium
ATATTAATGCTGACCCTATTCTCTACACCTTTACTTGCTGAAAATGAAGCAACATTTGAGCCAAGTATTGGTACGGTGATTATTCCACAAGTCATTATTCCTGGCGATCAAGAACCTACCCGGGTAAATGTCATCATGAAACGTAAGGATAATGGGGATTTCACGGTAATTAAAGCGGACAAAACAACTGCATCACTTGATACGGCGATTGAGAAATATGTTACTTTAGCTATAAAGGAGGGTCGTTTGGTTTATGGTCAAATGTTAAAAAGAACTTACCCCTCCAATACAAGTCCTCAACCTACTAACGAAACATCCCTGCCGTACTATGTTACAAATTATGCACAAGGTGTAGAAATACGTATTTATAACAATGCAGAAACGTTAAGTGACACCACTTTAGCCGGAAAAGCATTGACAGACAGTAATGGTTTTTATCAAATTGCCCTTAAAAATGTGGGGCTTCATAGAATTTGCTTTGGTTCCACAAATGACAGCTGTGGCACGTTTATATCTGGAGAGGGTGGCGCTTTTAGTCAACGCTGCGACTTCACTGATTTTGGTAACTCAAGTACGAAGACTCAATCAGGAAATTTTTGCACCACATCATCCCCTATCAATTACTAAAACGATAGCAAACTGATGGTTTTTTTAGGGTGGTTCGGGTAACGGTGTTTCGTTGCCCGACACCATTAACACAATCAGACGTTTACGCTTTAGGTATGGGTAAGGGCTTGCCCCTTTATTTAATGCCATACGTCGATTAAAGTGATTACACCCCGCTAACATTTTCTAAGTAGTTCATTTGTCTTTCTAAGAGTTTAATACCCGGCGGCAAAAATACTTAGTCAAAAATCAACCTTAAAACTGTTTACAATTCAAAAAATATAGCTGGCAAAAAGGTCTGCGGCAGTTTCTCGGCGTCGAACCACTTCACAGGTACCCGAGGCCGCAAGCGATAAAATAGGCGGCGCTGGGGTAATAAAAGGCGGACGCAATACGTTGGTATAAGCCCCTACGTTATCAAAAATCACATAGTCGTTAGCCTTAAGCTCGCCCACATAGCCAGAATAAAGGCAATCGCCCTCCATACAGGTGGTGCCGACAATATCGACTGGTTGCGTTGCCCCCTGCCCATCCGCATTAGACACTACCGACATTGGCAGATTACGCGGACTTAAGGTGGGTTTAATGTCGTAATGACTGCCCGCTACCAAGGCGATATTACGCTCGCCAACTTGTTTTATGTCAATGGTTTTCGCTACAAACTGCATGCTGTCCGCCACTAATGCCAGCCCAGGTTCCAAAATTAATTCTGGCCCTTGCTGCCCTGGAAATGCGGCTGCAAAAATACCGGCAAGCGCTTGACCATACTCAACAAAGCTGGGGATCGGGTGCGGAAATTGTTGTTGCAAATCTAGTCCCATGCGGCTAAAAAAACCGCCGCCTAAATCAATGAATTCAAGCGGCTGTTCTGAAAACTCGGTTATTGCTAAGGCTACCATGCGCTTTGCAATTACGCTATAGGCTTCCGCACTCCGCTCTGGTGCCAGGAAATGGCAGTGCAGGCCGATGACTCGGCAATTAGGAATGTCGCGTAGGCTTTGCAGGATATGTTGGAAGTCTGCGCTTTCGATATCAAAACCAAACCGTGACCGTTGCTGCGTGGCTATCGTAAAGTTGCAACGAATGCCAATAGGGAAGGTTTGCTGTGGGAAACGCGCCGCCAGTGCTTTCAGCCAGATGACTTCATAGGCTGCATCCAGATTGATGATCGCACCGTCAAGTAACGCCTGTTCAAAATCTGTAGCCTGTTTATAGGGGCCATTGAAGATAATACGCGTCGCTGGCACACCAATTTTTAGCGCTAAGCCATATTCCATACCAGAAACCACTTCCGCATAACCACCCATGTCTTGTACAAGCCGACATAAGCGCGGGGTATAGTTGGTCTTGTAAGAATAGGCGATCTGACTATTGGCATAGACTGATTGAAACGCGTCCAAAAAATCGCGGTAATTTTGTTGAAATTTTGCAAGATCAAGCAAATAAAAGGATTCACCATAGCTTTCAGCCAAATTATTCAGTATTTCCCAAGAAAGGTGCATCGCTGTTAATTTAAGTTCGGAGCATTAAAAATCTGCGGCAATACGTAACTGCATCGCCGCCCGCAGGCGTTCAACTATGTCTTGATAATCGTCAGGCGGGCAATCAAATAGCGCATAGCCTAAGCTGTTGCCGCTGTGTTCAAAATCCAGCACGGTATCACCTATTTGATGCCGCATAACATATTCAAAAAGTTCCGGTACCTTAGCGCGCAGCAGCGCTTCCGAAACGATAAATTCAATTTTACCGGCAACCTCGCTACCGAAAACCCAAGAGCCACAAGGGTTGTTTACCGTCAACGCTGTTGGTAATAAGCAGGGTTTGCCTAGCGCATATTGGATGGTCATGTCGATTAAATCAAATCCGGTGCCGCGTCGAATCAATTCAGGAATGCCATTGCCGCCTAAGCGTGGACTTAGCTCAATAACGATTACTCGTTTATCCGAAATTTTAACGTCAAAATCAAGTGGGCCATCGCGATAGTTCAATTCCTGACAGGTTTTAGCAACCTCAGCACTGACGCGTAGCTGATCTGCTACCGTTAGTTTGCTTGGTAGACTGTGTCCTGTCGGTATAAAGCCACGCTTAAATTTTTCAGTCACAATTGCACAGAGTTCACCATTGACTAAAAAACCGTCGCCACTGACATCAACGCCTTCAATAAATTCCTCGATACTCACCATGCCAGAACGCGAAAAGCTTTGAGCATAAGCAAATGCCTCAGCGCAATTTTCTATATTGAGATCATTAACTTTAGTGATACCCCGCGAGCCTGAGGTATCAACGGGTTTGAATATTAATGGCGGTATCAAAGTGGTGTGTTTGGTCGCTAATTCGGCAATGCGCTCACTAATAAAGAAATTTGGTCGATTCAGATGGTGTGCCTGTTGAAAAGCCCTGAAGTTGGCTTTATTGGACATGGTTTGAGCATTCCGGGTTTTACAACCGGGCAAGCCCATTTGTTCGGCAACATAAGCGACTGCGACAGTTGCTACGTCGGAAGCAAAGGTAACAATGCCATCAATAGCCAGTGTCTGGGCAAATTTCAGGACGCCGTCCCGATCTACAGTACTACAATCGACGCATTGTTGTGAAAATTGATGACCAACATTGTCGGGTTGATTATCAACTGTAATAACATAATACCCCAGTGCCACTGCTTTAAAGATGATCGGTAATTGCGCGGCACTTGCGCCCAAAATCATCAGTTTAGGTTGTTTCATTAGCCAATATCCGATCACGAATGATAAATGGGTGATTATCCCATAACTCAATCAATACAACTATTGCGTTGGGATATTTCTGCAACACCCGCCAATGTATTGTTATTTTAATTGTTAAGAGGTATGCTTTAAAGCGATTTAGTTGTGCGAAGTATTGAGCTTTCAACATACTGACCGTTATCTGTCCTTTATTTCCGTTCTACCGCTTAGCCTATGCACCTTTCAATTGTAAGCACACTATATCAATCAGAACCTTATCTTAATGAGTTTCTGCAACGAATGGCTACAAGCGCGCAACAAATAACGCAAGATTATGAACTCATTTTAGTGAATGATGGTTCACCGGACGGATCGTTACAAAAAGCACTTCTCGCGCAACAGCAGGATGCGCATATCAAAATTATTGATTTGTCCCGAAACTTTGGGCATCATGAAGCCGGTATGATCGGCCTCGAGCACGCGCAAGGTGAATTTATTTTCCTGATCGATTCCGATCTTGAAGAAGCGCCGGAATTGCTGCTGCAATTTTGGCAAGCTATGCAGCAACAGCCTGATAGTGATGTCATTTACGGTGTACAGGCGCAACGTAAAGGCCGCTGGTTTGAACAAAACTCAGGGCAGCTTTTTTACACCTTGTTTAACGCCCTCAGCGAAATTAAAATCCCTGCCAATGCCTTAACCATTCGGCTAATGCGTAAGCCATTTGTGGATAGCTTGGCGGCGTATCGAGAAAGAAAGTTATTTGTCGCCGGCATTATGGCGCATGCTGGTTTTAATCAACAAGCCATGCTGGTCAATAAATTATCCAAATCAACCACCACCTATACCCTCGCCAAACAACTGCAATTGGTGATGGTTAGTATCACCTCATTCTCGTCAAAACCGTTAACCTATCTTTTTGTGTTCGGCTGTTTGCTATTATTGCTCGCTGTTTTTTCATTGCTGACCATTGGGATTAACGCGGTTCTTTTTAATGCGGTTGTCACCAATATGACGGTCATGCTGTTAGCAACAGCCTTAATAAGCGGCTGTGTCATAACTTGCACAGGCTTGTTAGGGTTGTATATCGCCAACCTACAAGCTGAAATAAAACAGCGGCCCCGCGTCATTATTAAGCGTATTTATTAAAAGTATTTTCCTTATAAGCATGCCTAAAAAAATTATTATCTATGGTGCAGGGCCTTTGGCAGAGATCATGTATTACCACTTTACGCACGACAGCGAATATGAAGTCGTGGCGTTTTGCCTGGATAAAGACTACCTCACCACTGCGCAATTTTGTCATTTACCGCTGGTTGATTTTGACGCTGTAACGCAACTATACCCGCCGAGTGACTTTCAAATGTTTGTGGCAATCGGTTATAAAAAAATGCGTAATCGCGCCATACAATTCAATAAAGCTAAGCAAAAAGGCTATAACTTGGTTAACTTTGTAAGCCAAAAAGCCTATGTCAGAGAAAATACCCAATTAGGGGAAAACAACGTCATTATGTCCAGTTGTGACATTGAGCCTTTTGTCAGTATCGGCAATAACAATGTCTTTTGGACACGCACGATCATCGGGCATCATGCCGTGATCGGCAATCACAATTATATTTCTGGCGGCGGTGGTATTGGCGGAAATTGTACCGTTGGTGATTTATGCTTTTTAGGGAATGCGGCCTTAATGATCAATAATATTAAGATTTCAGACGAAACCTATATGATAGCCGGCACCATCATTTTAAAAGATACCGAAACAGCCAGTAAATATCATGGCAACCCTGCTAAATTAATTGGTCGCCATGCAGACACCGGGATTCTTATTTCATGATCGGCTACGTTTATATTTTCGGCACCATTCTGTTTACCGTTTACGGGCAACTGATTTTAAAATGGCGGATTACGCATTATGGTCAATTACCTGTAGACGCTTGGGATAAAGTGTATTTTTTGGCTAAATTATTGCTTGATCCCTTCTTATTGTCAGGCTTTGCGTCCACGTTGATCGCTGCCGTTTTTTGGATTGCAGCAATGACTAAATTTGATATTAGCTACGCTTATCCCTTTATGAGCTTGGCGTTCGTCTTGGTTCTCATATTATCGGCATGGTTGTTTAAAGAGTCGATTACCGTTAATAAAATCATAGGAATGGCTTTTATTGTGGTTGGTATTATTATTACCAGTCGCTCAACTTAATATTAAGACTAAACCGTTAAGCACTCAATAAGCTAACCTGCTTAATCTTTCCACACAATCTCCACATTTTCTCCACTAACGCTCCATATTCGGTTTACAACTGGAAAGGCAATCCAGCCTTAATCAACGCCCAGTGCATTGGGTAACCGGCATCACTTTGGGTCAAGCGTCAAATGGCGTGAAGACACTCAGGCAATACGAGCATTGCCTCAATAGTAAGAGGATATGCGTGTTAACCGTGTTGATAACCTCACATCCTGTCTGTGGATTAGATCAGCCTTTTTATCAAGGCCTATACGACTATTGTTTCTGCCCGTATTCGGCTGCGAGAATCGGCAGATGAAAATAAATATTCTGAAGAGTTCGTTGAGATTATTCGTAAGATGAGGTAACTCGCTTTTACCCAGGAAGGGTTAGTTTCTCGGGCTTCAGCGCCTTTTGTAGGTGCTACAGCCCATTATGCCAGTTGCTTGCTGAGAAAATACGACCAGAATAACTGCGACTAAGCCTGCAATCTCACCAGAAGTTATTGTTCATGATTGCACAAGCGAGTGCCGATGCAGCAGAGATATGGCAAAATCTATTATTGTGCAAACGGAAGATGCAGTTGACGTTGCGTTATTGACCGCAATAGCTGATTTAGCCAAGGGAAGACTGATGTCATTGATTGAAATGAGCTTGCCATTTTCAAATCAATTTCGTAACACTGATCTTTGTAGTCAAGCAGCACGAACGCGCTATTATCTATTGTTGCAGGGTGTTCTTTTACTTGCAGCGATTATGTAAGGTGAGGGTGTTGACAAAAATAATGGTATAGAAAAAGAGCCAAAAGCTTTGTTTGACCATGTCAAAAGCCGTCCTGATTATAAAGATGCTTCAGCTCAAGCCAAAAAACCGTCATTCCGGCAGGGAAGCCGGAATCCAGAGTCAGGGACGGTACAATCCAGATACATTGCGCTCGATTTAAGCCCTATACCAAGTCATACATTCACATCCATGTGACTGGATACTAGCATCCCTGCCAGTATGACGGTGTTGGCTGAAGCATCTTGCTAATCAGGAAAGCCTTTGTATTGAACTGAACATGCCGCAAATAAAAATAGAGATTTTATAATTTAATAGCCATGTCGCACTAAGTGACATAAAGAATTCGAAGTTGTCACATAAACGTCAAAAATCTTTCATGCTACTGTCATGCGCCTAATTTATTCTGATTAACGAACCTAAAAGGAATGCAACATACCAGGAAAATCCATGATTTCTAAACCTCGGGGTTGAATATGAAGCTATTTGATTATAGTTCGCTGGCTGTTTTACTATTTGTGCTGTTATGAGAGTATTTTACGGCGTACAGGGTACAGGCAATGGGCATATCACCCGCGCCCGTATGATGGCAAAAGAACTCTATCAGGCAGGTGTCGAGGTTACTTTTCTGTTTACCGGGCGGGAGGCTGCGCACTATTTTGATATGGACATTTTTCAGCAGTACCAGGCTAAATCCGGCTTAACCTTTAGTGTGCATGAGGGGCAGGTACAGTATTTTAAAACCGCAGTGACGGCAAAACCCTTGCAGTTCTTTAAGGAAGTGGCATCGTTAGATTTGACAGCTTACGATCTGGTCATCAGTGATTTTGAACCAGTGACTGCTTGGGCGGCAAAAACCCGCAAAAAAACCGTCTTAGGCATTGGGCATCAATACGCGTTTAACCATCCCATTCCGATAGCGGGATCGGATCCTTTGGCAAGAGGGGTGATGAAGTATTTTGCGCCGGTTGATATTGGTGTTGGTCTGCATTGGCATCATTTTGGGCAACCGATTTTGCCGCCTATTATCGAAACGCCTGCGCTCTGTGCCACCATCAATAAAAGCAAAATTATTGTGTACCTGCCGTTTGAGGAACAAGATGCCATCATCCGCTTATTAACGCCGTTTACCAATTTTGATTTTCATGTGTATACGCCCGCTAGCGAACCTAGCGGCTTTCAGCATATTCAATGTAAACCCTTGTCGCGCGAGGCGTTTAAGCAGGATTTTTACGATTGCGCGGGGATTATCAGCAATGCCGGTTTTGAACTTGCTAGTGAAGCGTTGCAAGCAGGTAAAAAAATTCTGGCGAAACCTTTACATGCGCAGATGGAACAAATTTCCAATGCGTTTGCTTTGAAGCAATTGGGCTTTGGACAAACTATGTTTGATCTGGATGTTAAGGTCGTTGAAGCTTGGTTATATACGCAACGCGCCGTCAGGGTTACTTATCCGAATGTCGCGCAAATCGTGGTGCAATGGATTGTGAAGGGGATGCCGGAGATGAATGATGAGTTTATTGCCTCGGTTTGGAGTCAGGTGAATGTGTTGCAAATTCAGCAATGAACTGCATGTAGGGTTTATTTATACAAATCCCCCAACCCCTCTTTTCAAAGCATGAGTATCTACACAAGTATAGTTAACCGTCATTCCGGCATGGATGCCGGAATCCAGAGCCAAGGATGGTAATGTGGCGGGGCATAAGTGTTTAATTTATGCTCGATTCTAGACCATTTGTCACATCCATGTGACTGGATTCCGGCATCCATGCCGGAATGATGTGCTTTTAAACTTGTGTAGATACTTATGCTTTTCAAAGGGCGGCTGAATAAATGCCTTAAAGTTACCCAGCCTACAATCCTGATTTCGGGAAGTAATTTATGACCCCTGCGTCTTATCGAACCATTTGGATATCGGATTTACACCTTGGCTCTACACAATGCCAAGCGGACGTGTTACTGGATTTTTTAAAATACAACGACAGTGAAAAACTATACTTAGTTGGTGACATTATTGATTTCTGGTCGCTATCCAAAAAAATGTATTGGCCGCGCGACCACAACACCGTTATCCAAAAAATCCTTAGAAAAGCCCGCCACGGCACACAAGTCATTTATATCCCCGGCAATCATGATGAAAACGTTCGGGATTATGATGACTACGTGTTTGGCGACATCACGGTTAAAAACTCCGATGTGCATATAACCGCTAAAGGCCAGAAATTGCTGATTATTCATGGCGATGTCTACGATACCATTGCCACCAATCACCAATGGATTGCCAAGCTGGGCAGTGAAGGCTATGATCTGCTAATTGAAATTAATCGGCTATTACGCTTTTTTAGGCGCATCTTAGGGATTCAATCGCACTTTTCCCTGGCAGGTTTTGTTAAATTTAAAGTCAAAAATGCCGTGCAATTTATGTCTGACTATGAAAATAATATCGTGCAGACCCTGAAAGATGAAGACTTAGATGGCGTAGTGTGTGGGCATATTCATCACGCCGAAATGAAGACCATAGAAGATTTTTTGTATATTAATACCGGCGATTTTGTCGAGAGCTGTAGCGCGATTGTGGAACACCATGACGGCAGCTTGCAGTTGCTTAGGTGGCGCATAGAGTCGGTAACCACGTCTGATGATATGCCATCTGAGATTGCACTTTTCACGCATTCATCACTGCAACCTCAAGGAACGTCAGTTCACTTTACAAATCTATGACCGAGTTTTTACCAGAATTGCAGCAGATCGAAGCGCTTATTAAACAAAACCAAACGACATTAGATGCTGAAATCTTGGGAGAAATCGCTTATAAGCAACAGATATTCCCCCTCTATGCCTTAAGCTTAGGCTCAAAAGCTCAAGATGCACCGTGTATCGTGTTCGTGGGTGGCATTCATGGTCTGGAACGGATTGGCACACAAGTGGTGTTGGCGTTCCTAGAAACCTTACTGGAACGTTTACGCTGGGATCTTACCCTGGAAGCCATTTTGGCACAGGTGCGTATTGTCTTTTTGCCCCTGCTCAATCCGGTGGGCATGTTTAAACAAACGCGCGCCAATGGCCAGGGCATTGATCTCATGCGTAACGCCCCTGTTGACAGTACTGAAAAAACGGTATGGCTTGCAGGGGGTCATCGACTTTCTCCGCAGCTACCTTGGTATCGTGGCATTGCTGGTAAACCGATGCAACAGGAGGCGCAAGTATTGTGTGATTTTATCCGCACCCAGGTTTTAACCGCACCGTTTAGTATGGTGCTGGATTGCCATTCCGGTTTTGGCGTGCGGGATAGAATTTGGTTTCCTTACGCTAAAAGTCGCCAGGAGCCGATAAAGCATCTGAGCGAGATTTATCAACTGCGCAAACTTTTTTTTCAAACCTATCCCTACCAGGATTACTGCTTTGAACCCCAGGCGTTGCATTATCTAACTCATGGCGATTTATGGGATCATCTATATATGCAGTCTTTGGCGTTAGACACGGTATTTTTGCCGCTTACCTTAGAGATGGGTTCTTGGCGTTGGATACGCAAAAATCCGCTGCAACTCGTGAATTTGCTCGGCATGTTTCATCCTGTCAAACCGCATCGGATCAATCGGGTATTAAGAGGGCATTTGATCTTGATGGAATTTCTGGTGCGCGCCACGCTATCTCATCAACAATGGACAGCTACCGATCAGCGCCAAGAATTGACCCACACAGCGATGGAGCTATGGTATGGCGGAACCCCCTAAAACCCCTTTGTTATTGATACGCGGCTTAATGCGCGAACAGCGGCATTGGGGCGATTTTATCAGGGTCTTGCAGCTACAGTTTCCTCTGGCCGACATCATTACCCTCGACCTTCCTGGCAATGGGCATCTTTATGAAAGCGCAAGCCCTAAAACCATTGCCGATATGACCGAGGCGCTACGCCAGCAATTAACGCCATTGCAAAGGGCCTCGCCACTTAACCTCATCGCGTTGTCTATGGGCGGCATGATCGCGATTGATTGGATGGCGCGTTATCCTAAAGAAATTGCAACTGGTGTGTTAATCAATACCAGTGTTGGACATTACGCCCCGTTTTATCAGCGCTTGCGTTGGCAAAACTATCTTATTTTCTTAAAAATGGGTTGGCAATCGCCCGCACAAAGAGAGCAAGCCATTTTAGGCTTAACCTCTAATTTTGAACGTGATAACGCTGAGTTATTAAAAAACTGGCAGTGCTGGCAGCAACAATATCCGGTATCTGGGGAAAATGCCTTTAATCAACTGCTGGCTTCCGCCCTCTTTAATCCCATTAAAAAACCTTTACATCCGCTGCTGATTATCACCTCAACAGCGGATCATTTGGTGGATTACTATTGTAGCGTCAGATTGCATCAGGCGTGGCAAACCGCTTTTGCGCAGCATGATACGGCGGGGCATGATTTGCCTTTGGATGATCCCTTGTGGGTGAGTCAGATGATTAAAAACTGGCTGGATAGCTTAATAAGCCAAGTGTTTTATTTGGGTATCTAACAACCAATGTGCTTGCTCAAATTACGCGCTTTTCCGTATTGCGGCTCAGCCCTTAGCTGAGGCTGTTGTTTTGTTGTGACTGATGCTAAAAGAGAAGCAGTTCGCTTTTACGAAAAACAGGGATTTTTCTTGCTTGATTTTGAAAGGAATAAAGTGATGTTTTTAGATTTAGTGGGATTATTGTGAGTTAGTGCAAAATAAACCTTTAGGCCGGGTAATACCAGCTTTTTTTGTGCCTAAAATTTAAGCGATGGGTGCGGATGTTTTTTTCCACCGTGACGTGAGTGGGACGTGGAGAATTTCAGGCAAAAAAAAGGGCTACGGTAAAACCTGAGCCCTTGTTTTTCTTTGGTACCGAGGGCCGGAATCGAACCGGCACGGAGTTACCCCCACCGGATTTTGAATCCGGCGCGTCTACCAGTTCCGCCACCCCGGCAAAGAAAGAGCATTATAAGTAAACTTATTGCATAATGCCAGCCTATTTTTACAATAGGCTTTATTTAATCAACCGCCAGTGCTTTCTTACATGAAAAAAAGTGACTTTAATTACACCTTACCTGCGCATTTAATTGCCCAGCAACCTTTACCTAACCGCACTGCCAGCCGCTTGCTGTGCTTGCATAAACACACGGGCAACTTGACGGATAAACAATTTGCCGACTTTATTGATTTGGTCAATCCTGGAGATGTGTTGGTGTTTAATGATACCAAGGTCATTCCCGCCAGGCTGTTTGGACAAAAAAACACTGGCGGGAAAGTTGAGATTTTAATTGAGCGCATTCTGGATCAACAGACCGCAATAGCGCATGTACGCGCCAGTAAAGCGCCAAAAGCGGGCGGAATGATTACACTGGATCAAGATTATCGGTGTCGCGTGTTAGGGAGGGAAGACGACTTGTTTAAACTACAGTTTGACGGCGAGCAATCCCTTTTAAGTATTTTGGATACGATTGGTCACATTCCTCTGCCGCCTTATATTACCCGTGCTGATGAAGTCGCTGACTTAACCCGCTATCAAACGGTTTTTGCCGAGCAAGCAGGTGCTGTTGCGGCACCGACGGCTGGCTTACATTTCGACCAAGCCTTAATGGATGCCTTAACCGCCAAAGGCGTCACTAAAGCGTTTGTTACCTTACATGTTGGTAGCGGCACGTTTCAGCCAGTACGGGTTGAAAACTTAAACGATCACCTGATGCACAAAGAGTATTTTGACGTCTCCGCAGCAACGGTGGCTACCATTAACGGTGTTCGCGCCAAAGGTGGGCGGATAATAGCTATTGGCACGACGGCGCTTAGGGCTTTGGAATCAGCGGCAGAGTCTGGGCAATTACAAGCAGGCTCTGGCGATACCGATTTATTTATTACCCCGGGCTATGAGTTTAAGAGCGTCGATGCCTTACTGACTAACTTTCATTTACCCGAATCCACATTGTTAATGTTGATTTCCGCTTTCGCCGGTTATGAGCCGGTTAAACAAGCATATCAACATGCCATCGCTGAAGCGTACCGGTTTTTTAGTTACGGCGATGCAATGTTTATTGGGGAATAGCGTGATCCTGCACACAAAAACAGCGTTGTCTTGTACAATAACCGCAGTTTTTACCTTAACTTCAGCAAGAGAATATTAGTGAGCGCACACAATCAGGAAGGCTTAACCTATAAAAGTGCCGGTGTCGATATTGATGCCGGTAATGCTTTGGTAGAACGCATCAAACCTATCGCTGCCCGCACCCGCACCGCAGGGGTTATGGCGGGTTTAGGGGGGTTTGGCTCCTTGTTTGAATTGCCGCTGGATCGCTATAAACACCCCGTTTTAGTTTCTGGTACCGACGGTGTAGGCACCAAATTAAAACTGGCACTGGATTTAAATCGCCACGATACCGTCGGTATTGATCTGGTGGCAATGTGCGTTAACGATATTATCGTGCAGGGTGCCGAGCCGTTATTTTTTCTGGATTATTTTGCGACCGGCAAATTGGATGTTGACGCTGCTGCCGCAGTCGTCGAAGGCATCGGTAAAGGCTGCGAGTTGGCAGGCGCTGCCTTAGTGGGCGGTGAAACCGCAGAAATGCCAGGCATGTATAAAGACGGAGAGTATGATCTGGCAGGGTTTTGCGTGGGCATTGTTGAAAAAGCCAACATTATTGACGGCAGTAAGGTTAAATTGGGCGATCAACTCATTGGCATTGCCTCCTCCGGCCCACATTCCAATGGTTACTCGTTAATTCGTAAAGTATTGAGCCATGCTAACGCTGCACTTGATCAGGATTTTCAGGGTCAAGCGCTGGGGGCTGCTTTGCTGCAACCAACCCGTATTTATGTTAAAAGCTTGTTGACCTTACTTAAATCCGTGCCGGTGCATGCGCTGGCGCATATTACCGGCGGCGGTATCACTGAGAATTTACCGCGCGTCATACCTGATGGATTGTGTGCGAGTATTAACCGCGCTAGCTGGATGTTGCCAGATATTTTTAAATGGCTACAAACCCAAGGCAATATTTCTGATGCTGATATGCTCACCACCTTTAACTGTGGCATCGGCATGGTGGTGTGTGTAGCTGCGGAACAGCTAGAGGAAACTCTGGCTATACTAAAAGCGCAAGATGAAATTACTTATCACATTGGGGAGATTACAGCAGGAGAAGGTAAAGCAAAGATTATTTATCGATAATGTAAAAGTGGTTCAAGCCACAAACCGACCACAAATTTATGGTTCCCATCTCTAACACCAAATTCCCAAAGCAATACCCCTCACTAGATTATTAATTAATGCCAAGGGAATTTGGAGGTTTCTGCCAAGCCATTAAGAATGGCCAATTATTTTTATTATTTAATTTCTGACATTATTTTTTGTTTATCAATCACCACTTCATCATCAATCACCAGCTTAGAAATTCCACCCAAGGCTAAGGTCAATGTACAGGAAGCGGTTTTAAACTTGTCGCCTTTTTCAGTGCCTTTATAATTCAAGGTTACATAGGTGTCTTTATCACTTTCATTTGAGGTAGGAAAATAAACCTCAGTGCCCGTTTTGTTTTTAATGGCTACCGGACATTTCTGACTGGCCATTCCTTGCATAGAAGAAAACGTTAACAAGCGGGTTCTTTCTGCAATAACATCTGGTGAATCACCTTCCTTACCTACGCCTACCATGATAAAGCCCAGCACAAACATGCCGATAACGACTGCAATTAACTTTTGATATTCACCCATTTCACTCTCCTGTGTTCATTTTTTATTAATATATAAGGACGCTCTGTTTCATGCCGCTTTCATTCTATGTCACACCGCACCAGCAAGCAACACTAAAATTCAATTCCTTGTTCAGCCTTAATACCCTCGGTAAACGCATGCTTAACAGGCATCATCTCGGTAACCGTATGTGCTACCGCAATTACTTCAGGAGCAGCATTACGCCCAGTCATGATCAAGTGCATCCAGGCGGGTTTATCATGGCTAATAAAATCGGCTATTTCTTGGCCTGAAATCCATTGATACCCACAACAATAATTAATTTCATCCAATAATACCAAATCAAATTCTGCCGAACTGATTTTCTGTTTACTAAATTCCCAGATTTCTCGGCTGGTTTTAATATCTTGTTCTGGATTTTTAGTATCCCAGGTAAAGCCATCGCCCAACGCATGCCATTCAATATTATCAAAACGCTCAGCGGCCTTTTGCTCGCCAGTTTGCCATTGTCCCTTTATGAACTGGATAACGCAAACCCGCATCCCCCAACCGGCTGCGCGAAATACCATGCCTAAAGCACTGGAAGATTTACCTTTACCTTCACCGGTATTGACTAACACAATACCTTGTCGTCTATTTCTTTCCTTCATAAAACCCTTGTAAGATCAGATGTTTTCATGCTGCCATAGTTTTAAATTTTTTAGGCTTGCAAAAGCCTGATCATTATTTATGTCAGGATTAAGCGTTAACTCAAGCATCTTAAGCTGAGGTAAATTTACCGCATAATCTTCCATTTCACTGATCGTATCGGGAGGACTAAAGTGATATTGCTGGCGAATAATTTCATTAACTACACCATTCCCTGTCGTCCATCGCAACACAAATTCCTGTGTCCGTGAGCAGTGTTGCTCATTAAAGACCAATCTAATACGCTTAATCGTCAAAGGTTGATCAAAAATCACCCGAATGATTTGTTCACCAGAAAAAGCTGCCCGCCAACCAGATTCAGAATTAGACAAAAAAGCAGCTTCAATGGGATAATCTGGGGCTTCGGATGAAATCTCTAGCTGTGCTAACTGTTCCAAATCCAAGCACGCTGGCGAACAAGGTATTGTCGTGAGGACAGATTGGTGTTGCGTGATAATTGTTTTACGCATCGGGTATCTTATACATTTAAAGTAAAGCGGTAGTAAGCTGAATAAACCCTACGTCGTTAAATTGCCATATAACCCTACATTAAGACGCGACGGCAATCGTTAGGATAATTTAAATAAATCCATTCGCCATGACTTACAATTAATGCTCAGAAGTAATTATGGACGAATCTTCTGCATCAATCACGGCAGCCTCACCAATCGGCGCAACCTCGGCAACACTGGCCTGAATTTTAGTTTTAACTTCAGATTGGACCAGCGCGTATTTTTTTTGCTTAACTTGAGCCTCTGCCATTGGCTCTGATTTTTCTACTATCGTATGCAAGGATGCAATAAAGTCTAAAAACCAGCTTTTAGTTTTGACGTTTTCCAAATCAGGATCGCTTAAGACCTCTTGTTCACTGGGTAAGCTGCCATGCTTAACTGCATTGGATAATGCGCTTAAACAGGCGTCGTCATTCCCCATTAAAGAATGGATGCAGGCCAAATTGTAAACTGCCGAGCCTTTATGGATTTTTTCAGCACGCTCAAAATGCTCTTTCGCAAAAGCATACAATACATTATCAATCCCTACGGCTTTAAGTCTGGCAAGCTCCATTAAGGCTACACCGCCGTCAATCGCCGCACCTAAAAAGTTAGGATCTACGGTGCTACAAAAGGAAAATTTAGTAATCGCTTCCTCATAAAGCTTAATCGCAGTATCCCCAGTTTTGGTTCTGGCCTGTTGCAGTAAAGCGAAACCCCAATTATATAAACTTTGCGCCGACACTAAATCGCCGCTAAGAATTTCGGCAAAAGCAGCATACGCCTTAATGAATAACTGATCCGCCTTACCACCCTCACTTTTACGTGCCTCCGCGACAGTTTTGATCGCGGCTTGCAAACGGGAGCCTTTAGTAAAAGAACTTAACAAGGACATATACACCTCTAAATCTATTGCAAATAACAATATTGCTTATCGGTAATAACGACACCTGTAAAATTTGAAAAACCTTACAGGTGTAAATTCAACACATTACCTGTTTAGTCCCGCATATAAATGGTTAGGATTGACAAGAAAAATATCTGGTTTTTTATCGTACCACTGAAGCACTGCGTCAAAGGGTGTTTTTCTCCCGATGGCACGGAGCTTC
>JABFRM010000168.1 GCA_013141155.1 Methylococcaceae bacterium
ACATTACGCTCAAGCGGGACGCGCCATGTCGTGGCGGTTTTGAAGGTTCGTTATTTTTCCGGCTTCGGTGGCTTCGCTAATCCTCAGTGGAAGGCGCGCCCCTTAGCTTTACGTTAGGCAGAAAATGGCGTGTTGGGAGTTTGGGTAGTTTACTTTAATCTTTATCGAGGGATTTTATGAAAAAAATAGCATTGTTTGGTATTGCGGCGTTGTGTAGTGGTGCTAGTTTAGCTACCAGTAACTATACCAGCAGTAGCGGTATTGTGGTGATACCGGATGTTAACGTAAATGGTACAGCTTTGTATGATAGCGTCACGCTAAGGTTAGACTCAAATGGAACTTATTCCGTGCTAAATGTCCAGCCTAAAAACAAGACGATTTCCGATACGCCGTTGGACACATTGACCACGGAAGGGTTCACTGTGAGTTTCTTGGGGTGTGGCACTACGGGGACGAATGAGATTACTTGTTATTTGCGAGTTGTAAACAATGAACTGGATAGGCCTGTTTATATTCATGGTTACTATAATTCTACATTTCAAAGCATACTTTACGATGATCTCAATAATTCTTATGCAGCATCCTCTGTTACCTTTACCAATAAAACTGATAGCTCTCAAGTAGGTGCGACACTTATCCAAGGTGTGCCTGCAAATGCTAGCATTCTCTTTAAAAACATTAATATTCGTGCTAAATCAATATCGGCTTTCAAGCCCAGCTTTGACTATAGTAACAATAAACAATTTGTAGGCAATTTCAAAAACATAAAATTTTAGCTCACCATTTATAATAACTGGGGTCAGAGTAAACTTAAGCTCGTAAGATGGATTTGCCGACAAGCATTCCATCCTTATCGAAATCTATTTTCTAGTTGTTACATTAAATTTACGAGAATTGACTATGCCAATAATTTCCAGATTTTTTGGAATCATCATAAGAATGTTCTACGATGACCATAACCCTCCGCACTTTCATGCTGAATATCAAGGAGAAAATGCCTTGTTTGATTTTAATGGCAACATCCTCAAAGGGTCACTAAACTCAAGAACAGCGACCAAACTGGTACGTGAATGGATTGATTTGCACGTTGCCGAACTTGAAAAAGATTGGCAACTAGCACAAGAAGGTAAAGACATTACTAAAATAAAACCATTAAATTGAGGTGTTAGCGTTTATGTGGAATATGAATAAAGTCATTGAAATTAACTATCAACAAGGCTACATTTTTAACGTTGTGTTTGATGATGGTACTTGTGGTAATGTCGATTTTTCAGAATACATTGGTAAATGGGCTATTTTTGAACCATTGCGGGATTTGAATTTGTTTAAAGCAGCAAGTATCGATGGCGGCACAATAGCTTGGGAGAATGGCGCAGACATCGCCCCCGAATCACTATATAAAAAAATAAGCGCGTAATAACTGGGGTCAGAGTAAACTTAAATGCCTAACATTACGCTCAAGCGGGACGCGCCTTTTCGGGGCGGTTTTGGAGGTTTGTATTTTTCCGGCTTCGGAGGCTTCGCCAATCTTCCGTGAAAGGCGCGCCCCTTAGCTTTACGTTTGGCAAAAAGAGATCATATGAAAAATTGCGCTGTCCTTTTATTGTTATTCATACTTGTTGGTTGTTCGACACCTTTGGTAAAAAGCACTACTCTAAAATCGTATCCCATCCATAATAGTTACAACAATAAAGACTATATACTTGAGATGAGTCCTGATGTGGCTCAATATCACGGCAGTCCTTTTCCAATTGGGACACAAATTACCTTGAGTCCTGAAGCTGAAAAACACATAGCGGAAATTTCTCCAGATGGTGGAACAATAGTTCTATCAGCTGTGGAAGTAAATCAGTTAACAGCGTCTCAACCTAACAATATTGAAAAGCATTCAAAAGAAAAGGCAGCACAGGAAGCTAAACAGCAGTTAGAGGCTGCTAAACAATCTCGAATAATCGGTGAACCGACTACTTCCAAAGCATATCCCATCCACAATAGCTACAACAATAAGGACTACATACTTGAAATAAGTCCTGATGAATATAGTGGTCCAATTGTAACGCCAATTACCTTGAATTCTGAGGCTGAAAAGTACATAGCGAAAACATTCACAGAAGGAAGTACAATAGTTACACCCTCGGTGGAAGGAAAGCTGTTAGCTGGTCATAGCTTTTTTGACCCGCATACAACGCATATACATATGATTCCATTTGCAGATGAGCCGCCGCTAGTAGAATCGCCCCCTAAAAATCCTGCAAATGAGATGAAGACACTAAAGCAATCCTTATCATGTGGCTTGATTGATACTGATCTCCATACTTTGCCAGAAGATCATAGAATACAAAATGGAATAACCCTTAAAGCAAGTTGCAGTTGGCCGGATGGGAGGGAATTTTCTGTAATAACTAATAACGAGTACGATCGAAAAAAATTCCTACAAGAACAAATAAAAGGCATTAGAGCCTTAAAGAAATATAGAAAATCCTTTAAGATTAATGAGCTATGTACACAATATCAAGAAAACAATTAGAGTTAAAACGTTGCCTAACATTACGCTCAAGCGGGACGCGCCTTATCGCGGCGGTTTTGAAGGTTTGTGTTTTTTTCGGCTTCTGGGCTTCGCCAGTCTTCCGTGACGGGCGCGCCCCTTAGCTTTACGTTAGGCAAAAAGGGGAACCCATGTCTTTCTTTGCGATTTTACGATCCAACTATCCATCCGATGACCCTTGTGATGCTCGAAATAACAAGGGCGAACTACTATTCGGGAATCAGTGCGCAATAAGGATGAGTTACGCGATGAAGAAATCTGGTGTCAGTTTTGCTAGCTTTCCTTCCGTGCGCAAATGCTGGATTCATAAAAATGACGATCACATTCTTGCTGCCAAAGAGCTAGCCGACTGGTTGGATCGAGGTACAGTGGCACAAATACGAAAGTCACAAGATGTTACTGGTGAAAATTGGCGCAGCAAGGTACTGGACAAGAAAGGCATAATATGTTTTGAAGACTACTATGCTCCTAGGAGCCTGTCGGACTTAATCATCCTTTAGGTCACAAATATTGTAAAATAGTACTAAATTCAACGATTTCACCGGTATGATTTTATGAGTCGCTTTATCCAATATGATCGTAACCAACAGTACTTGCTACCGCCATCAGTGGATGAATGGTTGCCGGAAGGCCACTTGGCGCGGTTTGTCGTT
>JABFRM010000240.1 GCA_013141155.1 Methylococcaceae bacterium
GCAAGCGTTACCCAGGAGGCCAATATAACCCCTGAGGGTAAGCCGCCTGGCTCCAGAAATTCGCGTCGGGGATCAAATAATAGACGCCGGTCACGGAATGGTAATCACGGTGAAAAACGTGTTGCCACAGAAGGAAGCGAGCCAGCAGCAACCGGTCAATCTGGTTCGCAAAGCGCTGATATTGCATCGCCGCAACCGTCAGCATCCGTTACGCATTTACCCGTCAGTCATAAATCGACTGCTACACAGGATACTGTGAATAATGCGGCCCCCCCTAAAGCAACAGGCACGGAAGTTTCTACACCTAAATCCTACGCACAAGATTTTGCTGAGCGAGTTGAAAGAGCTGCAATCAGTACGCCAGTATCAAGTATGGTGATAGACAATAAACCAGTATTTACACCGCCGCCATCAGATTCTTCTGCGACCAACACCGTAGAACCCGCTAAAAACCATTTTAACGAATAAGTTTGGGGAAAGCCGCTCTTGCGCTATCATGCAAGAGCGGTGTTTTTTCAGACCCTCTACTCCCGAATGAACTCCCCCGCAGCCAACCAAATACGATACAATTAGGGATATGCCCTAATTAAACGGGTGAAATAACACACTGTTCTCCCTTGCCAAAACGCTCTATAATAAAACGAAGTTCACCTCACTGATTATCAGAAGTAGCTCGGGACAGCGATAACTTACTCTCTGAGTAACTCAAATCAATCATGCACCTACTCAATATCTCCCTAAATGTTTACGGTTAAAAATTTATCTTGCGAAAGAGATGATCGCGTGCTTTTTTCACAGCTCCATTTTACGGTGCAAGCGGGTGAGATTTTACAGATTGAAGGCCAAAACGGTAGCGGTAAAACGTCACTGTTGCGGATTTTATGTGGTTTATCGAGTAGTTTTGAAGGGAATATAAGCTGGCGGGGGCAGGATACACAAGCGCATCATGCGGCATATTGCCAGCAACTGTTATACGTGGGACATCATGCAGGTGTTAAAGCGGCTTTAACCGCAGAAGAAAACTTACGCTGGATGCAAACCTTACAGCCCTTGCTGAATAAAGGCTCCCTAACTGATGCCTTAAGGCAAGTGGGCTTAATGGGCTATGAAGATGTGCCTTGTTATACTTTATCAGCAGGACAACAACGGCGGGTTAGTTTGGCACGGCTGTATTTAAGCTCGCATCCCTTATGGATTTTAGATGAGCCGTTTACGGCATTAGATAAAAAAGGCGTTGTAGAAAAGGAGCAATTAATTGTCCGGCATGTCAGAAATGGTGGGGGGTGTATCTTAACCACGCATCATGATTTTGATTTGCCGGATGTGACTATTCGCCGCCTTAATCTTGATCAATTGAGTGCTGCATGAATTTTTTTACCGCTATCGTGCGCCGGGACTTGGTGCTTGCCTTGCGTAACCGCAATGAAGTTGTCAATCCCTTAGCTTTTTTTATGATTGTGATTGCCTTATTTCCGCTGGCAGTCAGTCCTGAAACAGCAGTGCTATCTAAAATTGCCCCCGGCATTATTTGGGTGGCTGCGCTTTTGGCAACTTTATTGTCTTTAGACGGTCTATTTAAAAGTGACTTTGACGATGGATCATTGGAACAAATTTTGGTTAGTCCACAATCCCTGGCGCTGCTGGCCATAGGCAAAGTGCTGAGCCATTGGCTAATGAGCGGGTTTTTATTGGCCTTATTATCGCCGCTATTGGCAATAATGTTGTTTTTGCCCTCACAGGCAGTGGGGGCTCTGGTGGGTAGTTTATTATTGGGTACGCCGACCTTAAGCTTGATCGGCGCAATCGGTGCCGCACTCACTGTCGGCTTACGCAAAGGCGGCGTATTAATTTCATTATTGGTGCTACCCCTTTATATACCGGTATTAATATTTGGTGCTGGTGCCGTGCAAGCAGGCGTTATGGGTATGCCAATTGCCGGTTATTTGGCACTTTTAGGTGCTATGATGGTCTTTAGTTTGATGTTTGCCCCCTTTGCTATTGCGGCAGCGTTGAAATTGAGTATTCGGAATTAATCTACCCCTTGTTGCCTAGAGACGCTTAAACCCTCATTTTTTCTGACTTTACGCCCTTTTTGCTTGGAATTTAAACTATGAAAATAAATATGCCCCGGTGGTTTTATCAACTGGCTTCCCCTAAATGGTCTTATGACATCATGGGGATGCTACTGCCTTGGTTTGCAATAGCGGCCGGATTATTGCTGACAGGCGGTATTGTTTGGGGTTTGGCCTTTGCGCCGACCGACGCTAACCAAGGCAATAGTTATCGCATCATCTATATCCATGTCCCCGCGGCGATCTTGGCGCAATCTTGCTTTATGCTGATGGCACTAGCCGGTGGCATTGGCATGGTTTGGAAAATGAAAGTCGCACACATTGTAGCCAAATCTGCCGCACCGATTGGCGCTTCGATGACGGTTATTGCCTTGGCAACCGGTGCTATCTGGGGAAAACCCACCTGGGGTGCTTGGTGGGTGTGGGACGCACGCTTGACGTCCATGTTGATCTTGTTGTTTTTATACTTGGGCATTATGGCCTTGTATTCGGCTTTTGAAAACAAAGCCAGTGGCGATCAGGCGGCTGCCATTTTAACTTTAGTGGGCTTGGTGAATATTCCTATTATCAAATACTCGGTGGAATGGTGGAACACCTTGCATCAGCCGGCATCATTCACCTTGACTAAAAAACCCGCAATGCCACCGGAAATGTGGATGCCATTATTGGTGATGGTATTGGGCTATTATTGTTTTTTTGGGTTTTTATTAATGGCGCGCACGCGCCTTGAGTTATTGGAACGCGAAAACAAATCTAGCTGGGTCATTGCTGTAATCAACGAAAAAATCTAATACTTATGGGCTACTTTAACTCTTTTTCTGAATTTTTGGACATGGGCGGCCATGCACTTTATGTGTGGTTAAGCTATGCGATCACGCTGGGTATTTTTATCCTTAACCTCTTATCCCTTTGGTTTAAAAAACGGGCATTTTTTAAACTGGCTAAACGCCAAACAAAACGCGAGCAACGAAGCTTATGACACCTAAACGACAACAACGCTTAACCATTGCCTTAGGTATAGCCTTTGGCACCGCTCTTATTGTGGGTTTGATCATGTATTCCCTAAAACAAAACATCAATTTATTTTACTCCACCACGCAAATTGTCAAGGGCGAGGCACCTAAAAATGCACGCATTCGCGTAGGAGGCATGGTCTTAAGAGGTTCATTGGAACGTGATACTAAAAGTTTACACGTCAGTTTTTTGGTCAGCGATACGGCTGAGCAAATAAAAGTGGACTATACCGGCATCCTGCCCGACCTTTTTAAAGAAGGCCAAGGCATCATCGCGCAAGGCAAGCTGGATGCACACGGCGTTTTTCAAGCCGATGAAATCTTAGCCAAACATGATGAAAATTATATGCCGCCGGAAATTGCCGAGAGCTTAAAAAATGCTAAACCTAAAACGGGAAAGGTGTCGTTATGATTCCAGAGTTAGGTGAATTTGCGTTAATTTTAGCGTTATGCTTATCGGTAATGCTAGCTGTTGTGCCATTATCCGGCACATTCCTGAATAATTTTTTATGGATGAGTTATGCCAAACCTTTAGCGAAAGCGCAGTTTTTAAGTTTATTGATCAGCATTGTCTGCTTAGGCTACGCTTTTGTCACTGATGACTTTAGCGTGCAATATGTCGCCGACCATTCCAACAGTAAATTGCCTACGCAATATAAAGTGAGTGCAATTTGGGGTGGACATGAAGGCTCGTTACTGCTGTGGGTGTTCATCTTAAGTGGCTGGACTTTAGCCGTCAGTTTGTTCAGCCGTGCGCTACCGCTGGATATGTTGGCACGCGTGCTATCCGTGATGGGTATGATTGCCGTTGGTTTTTGTTTGTTTACCCTGATTACCTCCAGTCCGTTTGCGCGTTTGCTGCCAGAATCGCCCCTGGATGGCGCTGATCTTAATCCGCTGTTGCAAGATTTTGGTTTAATCGTGCATCCGCCCATTTTATACATGGGCTATGTCGGCTTTTCCGTGGCGTTTGCGTTTGCCATTGCCGCTTTGCTATCTGGGCAGTTGGATGCCGCTTGGGCGCGTTGGTCACGTCCTTGGACGAATGTTGCTTGGGCGTTTTTAGGCACAGGGATTACTTTAGGCAGTTGGTGGGCGTATTACGAATTGGGCTGGGGCGGCTGGTGGTTTTGGGATCCAGTTGAAAATGCCTCGTTTATGCCGTGGTTGGTCGGAACGGCTTTGGTGCATTCTTTAGCCGTTACCGAAAAACGCGGCGTCTTTAAAAGCTGGACAGTATTACTGGCGATCTTTGCGTTTTCCTTAAGTTTATTAGGAACCTTCCTGGTGCGTTCAGGGGTATTAACCTCGGTGCATGCGTTCGCCAGTGACCCTAAACGCGGCGTGTTTGTCTTGGCGTTACTGGGCATCACCATCGGCGGTTCGTTAACCTTATTCGCCTTTAAAGCGCCGAATGTTAAATCGGAGTCCAAATTTTCCTTGGTTTCCAGGGAAAGCTTTTTATTGTTTAACAATGTCATTTTAACCGTTGCCGCGATCACTGTCTTGCTGGGTACGCTCTACCCCTTATTGGTAGATGCGATGAATGGCGGGAAAATTTCTGTAGGGCCGCCGTATTTTAATGCTTTATTCGTGCCGGAAATGAGCTTATTGGCAATGTTACTCGGCACCTCGGTCGCTATGAAATGGCGCAAAACCTCTGGTCAAAGCATGCTGACGTCACTTTGGATACCCGCAGTGATTGCGCTTGTTTGTGGCATTATTTTCCCTTTTGCCTATCACGGTGAATTTAAGTTGCCGGTTGCTATCGGCATGGCACTTAGCGCCTGGATAGTACTGAGCATGCTTAAAGATTATCAGCATAAATTTAAAGCCAGCGATAACATGAGACAACGCGCTGCTAAACTGCCGTTAAGTTACTACGGTATGCTGATTGCGCATATCGGCTTTGCGGTAGCGATTGTCGGCGTAACCTTGGTGTCTATTTATACCGAAGAACGCGACATCCGTATGGCGCCGAATGAAGTACAAGAGTTTGCAGGCTATCGTTTTGAATTTAAAGGCGCAACCAAAGTACAAGGCCCAAATTTCACCGCCGATCAAGGTGAGATTGTAGTTACTAAAAAAGGTGATGCAGTGGTGAGCTTATATCCACAAAAACGCCATTACACCGTCAAAGCCTCGATGATGACCGAAGCGGCGATTGATCCTACCTTGTGGCGGGATTTATACGTGGCAATGGGCGAACCCTTAGGCGAAGGCGCCTGGGCAATACGCTTGCATTACAAACCGTTTATGCGTTGGTTGTGGTTAGGGGGATTGTTGATGGCCTTAGGCGGATTTGTGACCGTGGCGGATAAACGTTATCGCCGTCCTGTTGCATCTTTGGATAAATTGGAGCCAAAACATGCCTAGATTATTTTTATTTATCCCGCTCGCTTTATTTGTTGTATTGGGGGCGTTTCTCTGGAAAGGCCTTAGTCTCGACCCCAACGCCATGCCCTCAGCATTAATTGGCAAACCTTTCCCGAGCTTTAAATTGCCGTCCGTGGAACAACCGGATCGCATTTTGACCAATGCCGATTTTGCGGGTAAACCGGTATTGGTGAATGTATGGGCAACTTGGTGTCCGTCCTGTCGCCAAGAACACAGCGATTTGTTGGCGATAGCCGCGCAGCATAAACTGGATATTATCGGCCTTGATTATAAAGACGAACGGCCTGCCGCAACTACTTGGTTGAATGACTTAGGCAATCCCTATCTCTTCACGATTTTTGATGAACAAGGGTTGCTTGGGCTTGATTTAGGCGTCTTCGGTGCACCGGAAACCTATTTGGTTGATGCGCAAGGTATCGTCCGTTTTCGGCATGTCGGAACCATAACCCCAGATGTTTGGGATAAAGTGCAGGAGTTGGCCAATGTTAAATAAAAGCGGTTTAAGCCTATTAGGGCTATGGTTACTATTGGCCAGCATTAATGCGACTGCCGCTATTGATGTCTATCAATTTAGTAATGACAGTGATCGTGTGCGCTTTCACCAACTCACTGGTGAATTACGCTGCCCGAAATGCCAAAATCAAAATATTGCTGATTCCAATGCGCCTATTGCGCAAGATTTACGCACCAAAATTCAGGCTATGCTCACTGAAAAAAAGACTGATGCAGAAATCATCGACTACATGATTGATCGCTACGGTGATTTTGTCTTGTATCAACCGCGCGTGGATCGCAGAACCTGGTTGCTGTGGTTCGGCCCTGCGGCGTTGCTGATACTGGGCATTATTGTGGTGGTACTGATCAGTCGGCGCAATGCTTCAAAAAATACGGCTGACAAACTGGCGGTTAATACGCTGGATACTCAACAGCAAAAACAGATTGAATCCCTCTTAAACGACACAGGAAATCATTCGTCATGACATTATTTTGGTTGGCCGTTGTAGGCATGTTACTGGGCGTGGCAGGATTCCTGTTTTGGCCTATCGTCGTGGCGCATGAACACTATGCCAAGTTAGGTCGTAGGATAGAACCTTTAGCTGCCAAGAAAAGCAAACCAATGCCTGTTGCCGCCAAAGTTTCAGTTATTGAAACGATGTCCCACAAACAACGCAATATTGAGATTTTTAAAGAGCGCTTAAGTGAGCTGGAAGCCGAAAAAGCCCAAGGCAACTTGGACGCCGCCGCTTTTGAGCAACTTAAAATAGAATTGGAAAAATCCTTATTAAACGATGTCGCCATTGATTCACGCCCTTTAGTGGCGGCACCTTTAGCCGTTACCGCCAAACATTGGTTTAGTGGTGCCTTAATGACCTTAGCAGTCGCCGTTTGGAGTATTGGCTTATATGTAAGCATGGGACGTAGCGATGATTACACCACCCGGCTTGCCATGCAGGCACAAGGTACACTTAAACATTTGGGTGAGGGTCAAGAAACGCAAGCCATGTCGTCATCTACCGACCCCAAAGCGCCAGACCTTAATAAAGCTATTCCCATCATTATAGAAAAACTCAAACAAGATCCCAAAAATGTCGCTAAATGGTTTTTATTAGCGAACACTTACGCCGCGACACAACAATACGCCAAAGCCGCCGAAACTTTTTTAGAAATTGAAAAAATTGTCCCCAAAGAGTCACCGGACTATGCGTCGGTAAAAGGTGCGTATGCTCAGGCTTTATATTTGGCAAATGATGAAAAAATCACTATAACGGTGAAAGCTGCAATAGCAGAAACATTGGCGCTAGATTCTAAAGAACCTAATGCCTTGGTGCTAAAAGGGGTTGAAGCGTTTGAACAAGAAGCCTATAAACAAGCCATTGATTTTTGGGAGCAGGCCAAAGGCAAGGCCAATCCACAACTTATTGCGCAATTTATTGAGCCATCAATAGCCGCAGCACAAGAGAAATTAGGTATAACGCCACCCAGCATAAGCAATAAATCTGCCATCAACGGCACGGCTAAAATACAAGTCACAGTGGATATTGCACCGGAATTAAAGTCTAAAGTCAGTGCGGATCAAGTGGTGTTTGTGTTTGCACGCCCTGCGGGAAGTAAAATGCCTTTAGCTGCCGAGCGTTTTACGGTTAAAGAGTTACCGAAAACGATAATATTAGATGACAGCAAAGCCGCCATGCCGACAGCGAAATTATCATCTGTCGCCAGTGTAGATATTACCGCCAGAATTTCATTATCCGGTCAGGCAATGCCACAAGAGGGTGATTTGTTTGCAACGCAGGAACAGGTTGCAGTCAGCGGTGCCGCACCGGTTAAGTTGCTGGTTAATCAAATAGTCGGTGCTGCAACAGTTTCTGCGCCTGCAACTGCTGCCGCAACATCCTCAGCTACATTACATCTGACGGTTGATATTACCCCAGAATTAAAAGCAAAAGTCAGCCCTGACCAAATGGTATTTATTTTTGCTAAACCGCAAGGCGGAAAAATGCCCTTGGCAGTAGAGCGTTTGACGGTGAAAGATTTGCCTGCAAACGTGGTGCTGGATGATAGCAAAGCCGCCATGCCTACTGCGGCGTTATCTTCTGCGGAGGTCGTGGATGTAACCGCACGCGTTTCATTATCCGGTGGCGCAATAGCGCAATCCGGTGATTTGTTTGCCAGCCAAGAAAAGGTGAATGTTAAGCAGGCGAAAAATCCCCTTAAATTGATCATAGACAAAGTGATGCCGTAATCTCAGCCCTGCTTCAGCATCGTGTGATATTGAAGCAGGGTGATAAGCTTGAGTATCTACACAAGTTACAAAGCACGTCATTCCGGCAGGGAAGCCGGAATGACGGTTTTTTGACGTTAGCTGAAGCATCTTTATAATCAGGAGCTTTTTTATGCAGCAATGAAAATAATTGGGGAGAGTCGTTACAGAGAGACGCTTTAAAAAAAATTATGGTTTTGTGGGTTCGGCATTCGCAGGGGTAATCCAGACACTTTGCGAAATTTGTTCCCCCTGTTGATTAATTCCCAGTATATAAGCACCCTGCACGCCTATTTTGGAATTTGGCGAAAAATTTAATGGCGGTAAAAAACTGGCCGGAAAGTTCCGCAACCCTTCGAGCGCCGCTAAAAACTTTAATCGACTCAGTTGTCTGCCGCTACGCTTTAAGCCTTCAACCACTACATCCACCGCCGCACACATGACACTTTGTAAGCTTGGATTTTGCAATGCTACAGCGTAGGGTTTTAAGCGTGCGGTTAATTGCTGTGCGGCGACAGCATTATCTGCAAAAGGTGTCGCTAAAAAAACCTGGCTAAACGCCAAATTAGGCAATTGCAAAACCTCTCTCCCTAACATCGCCATTAAGCTAAACAATATAGGCCGTTGTGGTGTTTGCAATAGCAGCGTATTAAGCGCACGGAGTTCCTGCATATTTCCTAAGAAAAAAAGGGCGGCAGGTTTTTTTGCCAATAGCGCTTTAACTGCTGGTTTAATTTTTCCCGTCTGCCAATATACTGCACTCTCAATAATCAAACCGTGCATCTTTGCTTGTTGTCGAACGCGTTCTGCCGTCAGTTTATCAACGGCCTGTTCGCCGACGATAAGGGCGAGTGCGGATTTGCTTTTGAGTTGGGTAAATTCGGGTAAGCGCACGCCATAATCGACTAAGGCACGGGCTTGATCAACATAACTGGGTAAAAAATAAAACCTTGCCGCATCCGCTGTGGTTTGTGCTTTGGGCATAAAAGTAATGGGTGCTATGTCCGGCACTAAAGATTCTGCCCTTGACGGGTTCATTTCACTATCGTCAGCATAGCGGGCGAGTAGCGCAAAAGTGTTGTTTTCCGCCAGCAAACGTTGCGTTGCCGTTGCTGCGCCGTCACCCGTGCTGGCAGAATCCGCCGTGACGATAGACAGATGGCGACCGTAAATCAGGCCTTGTGCATTGACTTCAGCGACACAGGCATCTAACGTCGCTTTCAATAAAGTGCCGGTTGCTTGTAGCGCACCCGTCAGGGGTAATACACTGCCCAGTTGAATAGCGTCCTGGTTGATACCCGGATCAACATCAATCGCACTGCCCAAGCGTTTTAAATAAGCCAGTAGCGCAGTCATCTGTGGTTTCGTCATCGTATAGCTAGGCATAGCAGCGTCCAGCGGCAGACTATTGGCGCTTTTACCTGTGCTGATGGCTTGCGCCAAACGGTGGTCATCGTAAGCGGCGCGGCTTGTGGTTGCAAGCAAACTGCTGGCGGTTATTGGTGGTATTCGGAGATTACCCTCAACTTTACCCTCGCCTTCTGCCCCATGGCAGTTGGCGCAAGCAAAGCGGGTTGCGGATAAGCTAGTATTGCTTAAGCCCAGCGTGACGTTGATGGTAACATTACTGCCATCTTGCCCTTGCTGATAAATTTGGCGGCCTTGTAATTCCAGTGGCGTTAGGGAATCAGCACTTTTAACAAGACCAGAATAGCCAAGTAATAAGCACAACATAATTTGAGCTGTTGATCTCTTAGTCCATTGACGATAATTAATGAACGATTGAGTACGCATTATGGTTGAGGGCTGACTTGTTTAATTGCAGTGATTATAGCCTCGGCACTTGGCAATCCATATAATCGCGTCCAAGTGTGGGTCTTATCATTACCGATCAAAACCATATTAGTATGCAGGGTTTTATCTGCGCTATACGCTTCTAAATTTTGCAACAATGCGTTTATCGTAGCCCGATCACCGGTAATAAAATCCCAGCCGGTTGCGGTTTTAAACTGTTGGGCAAAGGTATTTAGCCGTGCTGGGGTGTCGGTATTAGGATCGACACTGATAGAGATCAAGTGAATTTTTTGCGCACCTAACTGTTTTTGCACTTGTTTAAATACCGCCGTCGCCAACGGGCAACTGCTGCTGCAAGTGGTGAAAATAAAGTTGATGGCGACGGTTTTGTTTTTGATGAGATCGGTGTAGAAGCTAAGCTGATGCCCTTGCTGATTTTCAACTTGAATATTTTCGCTGATAATCGGGCTTTCGACTGCTATTATTGACGGGGCGGCACAGACCGGTTCTAAGCGTATCAACAGCAACCCAAGCAGCAGGAAAACTGTTTTTAGCCACTTATTGTTCATCGGTAGCTCGCATCTTGCCCAAGCCATTTGACTCGGTAACCGTTTGATCATCCGGTTTTGCGATGACGGTAAGCGCTTGGGCAGGGCTATCAACCCAACGGATTTTTCGTGAAGGAACGTTGAATAAAATCTTGTAAACGCCAGGTTCTGGAAAAATGGCTTGCCACTCATAAACGCCTTCCCCGGTTTCTTTTAAAGTATTTCTTTTTTGCCAAGTTCCCGGCACACGAAAAGCGAGAGTGCTAACCCCTAACCCAGTAATGGCCTGATGTGTTAACGGGTCGGTGATGCGAAAACGTAGTGTATGCAAATGATGGGGGATAATCGGTGCGTCATCTGGGACGCGATTAATCTCGATAGCTTCTTTAAGTGGTACTTTGGGTTGATTGGGATTTTCAGTGACCGACACTTGAAAGCAGTGTATGACCCGTGGTTGATCCAACAGCACCGGCACATCAAAACGCCCCGCATGAGGCAAGCGCACCGCCGCTGTATAAATGCCTGGCGCTGATTCCGTTAAGCTTTGGTCGATGATCATCACACCACGCGGCAAGCGTTTATAATTGGATAACGTCCCCATCGGTGCCATCATGCCTTCCTGGTAGAAATAAGTCATCCGGTCTGGGGCGTTCGCAATCATCACCGAATTGCCATCGGGGGTTGCCACCATCATTGGCGCGATGCCGATTT
This sequence comes from Methylococcaceae bacterium, assembly GCA_013141155.1. Lineage (GTDB taxonomy): Bacteria > Pseudomonadota > Gammaproteobacteria > Methylococcales > Methylomonadaceae > SXIZ01. The sequence goes on from JABFRM010000240.1 coordinate 11,297, forward strand.
GATCGGCCTCTGTTTCAGGCGCGAGCCGTCCTGCTTGGATGTCAACGGGTTGCAAACTGCCTTTGCGGGCATTGTCCAAATCGATCAACGAAAACTTTTCAGACCCTAATCCGCGTATGTAAGCATAGTTGTCGGTAAAGATGACTTGATCTGGTTCTTTGACGACGGCAGTCGTGGCAATCAGTTTATTGGTAGCGGAATCCAGAACTGACACCGTGCTGTCAATTTGATTCACGGCAAAGGCAAAGCGGCCTTTAGGCTCAAAGCGCAAAGCCATTATGCCTTTTTGCGCCGGAATATCCGCTGCAATTTTTTGGGTTTGCGGGTCGATGGCGCTAATTTTTTCGCCATTCAGGGCAGCCACATAAACCAATTGGCTTGCATTCCCATAAGCCATAGCCATCGGAGTCTTGCCAACCTTAATGTCTGCGACTTTGGTTAAGGTCTGAGTATCGATGGCGCTGATGGTATCGTCTTTAGAATTGCTGACATATACAAACCGGCTATCGCTGGTGGGAACGAGATTGTGCAAACCATTGCCTACTGCGATGGTCGCAGCGAATTTGTTCGTGGCGATGTCGATGGCTGCAACGCTGGTGCTGTCATCTAGGCCAACCCACACAATGCGCCCGTCCGGTTGCATCACCACGCGCGTTGGTTTGGTGTTGCTGCCAGTGGATATGGTGGTCAATAGCCTACGGGATAACGTGTTGATAACTGCGACTGCCGATTGGTCTGGCATAGAGATGTAGACGAAATGCTTATCCGGTGACTGTACCCAATCGGCGCCAACGCTGGGCAATTCAACGATACTCTCCATTTTGGTGGATTTAAAAGCCACTTGGGGATTGATGAATGAAACGGTTTTATCGTGGTTAAGCATGAGCAACAAATAGCTGTTCAGGTCAATATCCGCTTTTGCCGTGAGTCCGCCACCCACTAAGGTTCGGATTTTATCACTACAGGTCGTCTCACTGGATACCATTTCTGAGAGCCGCGCAGCGAACCATGCGCGGGGGCGCAAACCAGTCAGTGGGCGCTTTTGCTGGGTATCACTGACCTGAAAGGTGGCGATGGCATTGCCTCCGGCGGTGAAGCCGGAGGATTGATCCACAGACTTGAGGGAAAAGTCGATGGTGATGCCGTCTTTTTGATACCGTTGACGCTCAGTCCCAACCGTTTTCGGTGGATTGCTGTCGGCGGCTAAAGTGGCTGTCGATAATACTGTAGTGGCTATCAATACCGATAGTAAAAATTGCCCGCATTCCAAGCGCATCTTATTGCCTCATTGAGTAGAAACGACTGTTGCTTGCGGTTCGGAAATGGCACCCCGATGCTCACAACGTTGGGGATCTTTATCATCATAGACACAGAAGATGCCCCATAAACCGCCGCCTAAATTAAAGCCTTCTTGGGTACGGTACAGATAATCGCCAGGGATGGAGAAATCACTGCCTGCCTTATCAATCAGCATATTGATATGGCGCATCGGGCCGATACTGTAAGCCGAGCCGACACGATTGCCGTTATCCTTGTTGTATCCCATCACCGTTGAATCCGCAGTCCAAGGATTGGTTAGCCAGTCATGACCAAACACGGTAAAGGAATGGTTACGCGGGTGCCCAGCTGGGTGTACGACCCGGAACCGCACTTCCATACCCGCTTTAGCACTGAAAATAGGCGTTGCTGGATCGCAAGGCGGTGTGCTGCACCCTGCGTGTGCCACTTTAGAGCTGAACGCATTGCTGAAGTCATAAGCGTTGGTCATTTCAGGCGATGCTGATGGCACGGTTCCGATCCGCGCCCACAAGGGTTCAGTGCGGTAGTTGAAGGCTTTCTGGCCAGTATCTTCGGCATCATCAGCACTTCTTAGGTTAGCCATCGGCTGACCATCCTGTTGTAGGCTGAGGTCGTCTTGGTAAAGTACCACAAACTCTCTAAATGTACCGCCATCTTTTTTGGTTATGGTTGCGGAAGCGGTATTTTTTTGGTTTATACCCTTTTCTTGATCAGATTCCCATTTGGATCCTTCCGGCTCTACAATAAGCGCCCCAACCGCACCATGGGAACTGTGCTTGATAACATCCGCCATGTCACGTAAAGCTGCTGCACCAAATTCGATAGGGATCGCGATTGGCTTACCGGTGTTGTCGAATTTCACTTCACCCGCATACCAAGTGTAAGCGTAAGTTTGTCCAGGCGCTACGGTGCTATCTACATTGGTTCCAACAGCGGCGCCATCCTGGTTGTAGGTTTTTAAACCCACTAATTGCGGATGCAGGCTCACCCGACTGGATGATTTTAGCTGATTGAAATTTAAGCTATCAATAATGGGTGGTAGAGTATTGTAGCTCCAGGCATTTACATTATTAAAGTTTGCGTCGGGCATTGTGCTGTTAGCACCTTCTTGAGCCAGTAACTGGTTCGCGAGGCTTACCGCCGCACATTGTCCAGCCGCCATTCGCAAAATTAAGGGTTCAGGAATTCTTTCGCCGCTAGCAAATTGCCTATTCAGCTCTTTAAGTTGCTCTTCTCTCTTAACTATTCGCTCATGCGTGGTTTTGTCCTTTGGATCTTCCAGGAACAAAATCGCATTCGGATCCTTAATGCCAAAACGTTGGTTATAGACCAGCGCACCGCCAGGTAAAATCTCTCTCGCATGCCAGGCGCTGATATGATATTCGATAGGATGGCCTGCTTCAGCGGGGCAGGTGCCGGGATTGTCCTGTACACTCGGACGATTTAAAATAATGGGCAATTTCTTCAAATCTGCTTTCGGTTGATTGGCATTATAAGCTCTTAAAATACCCCATTGTCCGTCCCAGAGATTGTCCGTAGCCGTTGACGAATAGAGATAATCACTGTCTCCCCGATTATCACCGGAATCGTACAATTCGACATTAAACTCGAAGTGTTCCGAAATACCAATGGGTTGCGCATTCATCCAGCCGGAATTTTTAGCATCTGGCTCCGCTAGCCATTTCACACCGTGCATGTTGAATATATGGTTTTCTTCTTGCGCGCCCTGGATTAAGCGCAGCTGCACACGGTCACCATCGTAAGCCCTAAGCAGCGGTGTGGCGGGATCGCCGTGGACGTGAGAGTTGAAGGCATACGCCATGTCGCCAGCACATACTTTTGCTGCGGGTGATGGCACCGTGCTATTTTTTTTGCCAGTGGCATCCAATAAAGCTAAACGACATAACTCCTCATCATAGTGTTTTTGGGTAAATGAATTGGAATCAGCAGCACTTTCCGCTGCCACCCGCAAAGGAATAGGCTCGTTACGATAATTTAGCAATTGCGTGCCAGGATCCTTCGTGGATATGCCTTCAGGCGCAGGGCGTCTGGGATGCAGCGAAGGATTGGGTAAGTCGCTCTCGAGCCGGTTGACCGGATTGACGGGTTGATTATTGGCGGTATAGACAATCGAATAGTCCGCAAACGCCAAGCCAAATTCGCGCGCAGTGCGCTCAGCATCGACATTGTCAGGGGTATCCTCATCCAGACATTTACTCTCGAGCGGATCATTTTTATTGGCAACACACGCGTCACGTTCTCCGTTTTTACGGGTTATGACATTCGCTGCATAAGAAGTTGGGCCGCCGTCAGTGCGTGGCAAGCCGTTTCTATCAACCACTTGTTTGGGATTGCCATTAACATCAACCCCCCCCATAGGTTCACCTTGCTCTGGATAAGTCCATTTGGAGGTAGCAGGTTCCACTACCAACGCGGCATATAAACCGTGATGTTGATGCGAACTGGGGCCGAAATGGTCATGGGTGAACACGGTGCGGATGGTTCTATCCCAAGCGCCAGGTTCGCCGGGTTTTTTGTTCAACAACGGATCAGCCCACCAGCGTTGGATGGTGGTTTGTGCGCCGCACCAAGGATTTTCTTTAGAAACCTTATCTGACCAAGCTTCCCAGGCCGCCACGTCGGTTTTATCCGTAGGTGGCAACGGACATTCGCCGCGCACCCGATTTTCTGGTTTTTTAGACATTTCGCCGGTACGGAATAAGCGGTGCGTTTTGGGAATAAGGATGCGGCTACCACCGGTTTCGATTTGATACTTATTGTTGGCAATAATGCGTTCACGCACTTCATCAGCGGCTAAAGTGCCATCCTCGTAGTTCCAGCCGTTGCCGGAACCGTCAGAGGAAGTCACATCAAATTTCACCAAATGAATATGTTGACCGATCACGTCGGTAGGTGAGAATACTTGGAAGTCGTCGAGATTAAGGTTACTGGGTATCAAGTTGGTGGCTTTAAAGGTAATGCACTCACCGGAACGGGCGCGGAAGAACAGCGGTTCAGCAGGTCGGCTGCCATCGAGTGTTCCAGGTACATCCTGTTCCAACACCGCGATACGCGCTTGTGGGTCATGCCAACCGGACTTGTTCACCGACATATCGAATTGCACGTAGGCAGCGCTGTATTCGCGCATTTTCACGGCGTGCTGTGTTTTATCAGCGCCATAATACGTGCCAAGCCGAGCATTATCATTGGGATCGGCGGGGCAAGGGTCGGCAAAAGGCGCGCCGGGTTTGGCTGCTTGACCGTTGACGTGAAACAACACACTTTTTAGCGGCTGTGAAGCATCGTCACAAATTGGGTCTTATTTGCCATTATTGGTTAATTCACAGGTTGGATAGCCTTTGGCTGGCCAATTGTAATTGGTTTTGTCGGGAACTGCTGATTCCCCTAATGTCCCTGCTTGCGCTTTGCCAGCATGAAAAGCAATCG
>JABFRM010000200.1 GCA_013141155.1 Methylococcaceae bacterium
TTAATGAACCGAAGAATTATTGCCACTAAAAATCCGTAATGGCTAAGCAATGCTAAGAATGCCAAATCCTGTCCGACAGGCTCCTAGAGCTTAAATTTAACTTTGAAATTCAGTAGTTAACCGATGACAAAAGCGGTCACGGTAATTTTGCGGATTGACACCCAGTTGACGGATAAAGGCTCTGCGCATACGTTCAGCGTCTTTAAAACCAGCCTTATTGGCTATTATTTCAATCGTTAACGCGGAACTGCCTAAATAATGCCGGGCTGCATCAATACGCGCCATTTCTACAAATTTGGCGGGCGTTGATCCTGTTTCGGCTAAAAATAATCTGGCAAAATTGCGGGGACTCATGGCGACACGTTCAGCCAGTACTTCAACCTGAAGATTCACTGTCAAATGCGCCATAACCCAAGCTTGTAAATCACGAAGATCAGGGTGGGCGGCCTCACTGGTCAAATACGCGCTGAATTGGGATTGACCACCAGGACGTTTGAGAAACATCACCAAATAACGCGCAACTTCTAACGCCAACTCGCTGCCCCAGTCTTCTTCTACCATTGACAATGCCATATCTATGCCAGAGGTTACGCCGCCGGAGGTGGAAATAAAACCTTCGCGCACAAAAATACGATTCGGCTCAAGCGCAACTGCTGGATATTCACGCGCCATCCGCTCACAATAAGCCCAGTGAGTGGTTGCTCTTAGGCCATTTAAAAGACCACTTTCCGCCAGTAGAAACGCCCCCGTACAGACGGAAGCCAAGCGCCTTACTCGTGGCGCGATGACTCGAATCCAGTCCTGTAAAGCAGCGTCACCTAATAGAATGTCCACATCAGTTGTACCGGCAATTAGCAGGGTATCGATATTATCAGGGGCATCGCTATAGGCTTTATTCGCGATAATTTGCAGACCGCATGAGGTATTTATTGGCCCCCGCTGGGTTGCTAGCACTTCAATTGGATAGGCAGGTTCGCGGCACATGCCGGATTTTTGCAAGCCAACATTGGCGAAAGCAAATACCTCCATAGGCCCAGTAATATCTATAATCTCGGCGCCTGGGTAGACGACGATAGCAACCGGTCTTATTTTTGCGTCGCGAGCTTGCGCTTGGCTAGTGAAAGCTTGCGTTGACAAAGATGCGTTACGTGTTTTCATAAAATAGAAATGCTTTTAAGGGATGGTTTATAAGCGTACAGTCGAGAAATCTCAAAGTGAATCTGAACTGCGTATTTAAACGCCCACAATGATAAACCCTCGGTATTTTCTCTCGCCGTCCCTTATAACCATTTTAGCGTCAGCCGCCGTCGCCAATGTTCTCCCAAGCATCGCTGCTGGGATTTTCTAACGTATGCAGTATTTCAGTAATATCGTGCTGTTGTGCGCGCAAGGTCTGGAGTTCTTGATCGTAAAATAGATCTATCTCTACGGTTTGCTTGGTTTTTACTACCATTACATCAATTTTGGCACTGTGTTCAATGAGTTCAGCTAAAAGCTGTTGTCTATATTCATCAATTGTTTTCATGATTAAAACCTCGTGCGGTTACAAGCGCATTTTCTGCCAATGTCCCTGTGTTTTCGTTAGGTTAAGACCATTCCAAAAAACTCAAATAATTTTTGTAATGAACTTGGGATCAGGATACGCCTAAGTAATAAAAAATTATGTGAACTAATTCACATTTTAAAGGTGAAAATTGTCAGCATTTTAGTTAAATAGCTGCCAAGAGAATGCAAGGTAAGCATAAAATTGCCATCACCACGAGTAGGCAACCCACAGCCGGTTAGATTTAGGGCTTGGGTCACTTAGCTGAATTTTTAGGTATAAGCGCTTACTCTTAGCCATGTTTCGATGCAGGTATTTTATCCACTGTATTTCATATAGAGCCAATTATGCGAGTACGGGTTGAGTCTAAGCTTATTGCTAGTCGGGTGCAATGACAAACATCCCTCATTTTCTGCCAAACTAAGTAACTCCTGATTAACAAGATGCTTCAGCTAATGTCAAAAAAACCGTCATTCCGGCAGGGAAGCCGGAATCCAGAGCCAGGGATGGTCATGTAATGGAACATAAGTGTTTGATTCATGATCGGTGTAGACAATTTCTCACATCCATGTGACTGGATACTGGCATCCCTGCCAGTATGACGGTGTTGGCTGAAGCATCTTGTTAATCAGGAAGTAACTTGTTTATTTTTTATTAACAAGGTCTTTCTTGAAATATGGGACTAGCTTCGTTTTAAGTTTGCCATTCACTAATAGCGTGTTTAATTGCTTTAAGGCATCAAAAGGCGTCTGTGCGATGGCGCACTGGATAATATAGTCAGATTCTTTATAGCCTCGAAGGGTGGTGTAGGCATCGTTGGCGACAACTAAATCATCATGGTTCAACGCTTGCAGGCAGTCGATAATGTCAGCGCTTAAGGCGGGGCTAATTAAAGCGTCATAAGCAATGGCAATAATACTATTGTAATGCTGCGGTATAGTGGCAAACACATACGCAATTTGACGAGGGGTGTTTACGGTATGAGGCGTTTTTTTCGGGTTTGTTATCAGAAAATAGTGGAATAATTTTTCTAAAATTCCGGGTGCTATAGTGTTGTTATCATAGTGTTTTAACGTATTGGACGTATTCATGTGTAAGCTAACCCCTGGATTTACGCTTGAGTATTAAATAAATAACACATCAATTGTTTAAGGCGCTAACGTTTAGTAAGACGTTTTGTGCCTGATCTGGTGAGCATGGTACACAGAATCATCCGGAAATTATGTGAAGTAATTCACATTTTAAAGGGGGATTTTTATCTTGATGTTTTTAAGGCTGAAGCAGCTTGTTACCTGATTAGCCAGAGGCTTCAGTAAGCCCCGTTTTATTTTTTCAAGATATTTCGTACAATTTACTTAGTTTACGAGGGTATTGTTTTCAACAAAGTCCATCATTAAAATATTCGTAGCATTGCTAACGTATTTAGAGAGTAATTTAAAATCAGCCGTATGCTCGTGACGGGCCGAGTGTTCTAAATTTGTTGCATGGGCGAGTAACTGTTGCGCACAAAACAGCCCGCCTATGCCCTTAAGGCTATGTGCAATTTCAGCTAATGCGTTTAGGTCATTGCTTGTCAGGGCCGTTTCAATTGCTGTTAATCGGCTTGGGGTTTCATTGATAATATCTTGATCATTCTATTGAGC
>JABFRM010000098.1 GCA_013141155.1 Methylococcaceae bacterium
ATTTAAAGACCGGTTAAAAGGCTTAGAGGCAGCGGCGAAAAGGATCGGCAATCCGGTTAAATAACGGATATGATCAAGAGAGTGGGGTCATCTACTTTAAATTTCATTGCAAGACCTAAGAGGTTTTTAAAACCTCTTAGGTCTTTGCTGCTTCCGTCAAAACTTAAGTTGACTGAGTACTCGAGGAAAAATATTATGAAAAACACAGCCGATATTGTGACTGAATTAAAGCAAAAACAACAACAAATGCGAGATTATCTGCAAAAACATTAGGGATTATTTTTAGCTGAGGGCATTTTTTTCATACTGCTGGGTATTGCCGCCATTGTCATCCCGCAAGTGATGAGCATAGCCATCGTCATTTTTTTAGGTTGGATGATTGTTTTGGCAGGCGTGATGCACACCAGTCGAGCCTTGTTTTTCCGGGACATGCCGGGTTTTTGGTTGTGGTTAGGCTTAGGCGTTTTGCAAATAACCATGGGTTATCTGCTTATCTTGGGCGGGTCGGTGGTGAAAATGAGCCTACGCCCAAAAGTGAGCCATTGATATTGTTTGCTACCCTGTAAGCTTAGCTCCTCACCTTGCATTACTTGTAACTGCATAAATTAAAATAGGATAGCGGCGCATGAATGTAAACAACGAAACCATCCATAAATTGTATACTTACTTAGAAGGCGAACAGCTAACGTCCCATGAACGCAAAGTCATTGAAAAAGCTTTAGCGCGAATTAGTATGCCGCGCGATGTCAACCAGGAATTCACTAAACGCAGTACCTTTGGGGAACGCGCCTCTGATGCCATAGCGGCTTTTGGCGGATCATGGACATTTATCTTGATTTTTTTAGGCATCTTAGCGGGCTGGGCTTTTTTGAACACTGAAATATTGGGGCCGCGTAAAGAGGCGTTCGATCCTTACCCTTATATTTTTCTTAACCTGATGTTATCGATGATTGCTGCCCTGCAAGCACCCATCATCATGATGTCACAAAATCGGCAAAGTGCTAAAGATCGTTTGGACGCCGACATCGACCATAGCGTCAACGTTCACGCCGAACTCGCTATCCGCAACCTGAGTGATCGCCTGAATGTCATTGAGCATAGCCTCCGTAACATCGAACAGCAATTCACGCTCACTGGTCGCTTTGATGCCGTATCAGTATTGAACAAAACTGATGAAAAATACGACTAGACATCTAGTCACAGGCAAACGCCAAATACCTGCCCAAGAGATGGCTTTCCGTATCGACAAGGCTACGATTTTAATACTAAGGGGTAAGAATGTATGGAACGCAAAAATAATATAAGGCTGATGACAAAAATACTGACCGTTGGTTTAGTCATTGCCATTCTCAGCATCTTATTTCATCCTGACGTTGGGCAATTAAGCATGACCTACAATGGTGAACCTATCGCAGACCCGTTAGTCCGTTTTGCCGCCATGCCAACTTTTCTGCTGATGATGGGGCTTACCGCATTTCTGACCCTGATGCTGTTTTTTGGCATAGGGATATTTTTTTTCATGGGCTGCTTGTTGCTTGCATTAATGGCCAGCGTCGTTATCGCCCCTTATTTCTGGCCAATGCTGGTGATTATTATGCTCATAATCGCGTTAATGTCTTTCAGTCATAAACAGTTATGAATAAGCAAAAGCTCATACGCTTATTCAGTTTTACGCTCATGTTAGCGACGCTCACGCTACAGGCGGAACCCTTGCCCCTTGTTCCAGCGCCAGCCGAAAAAAACCTAGCCATTACCGAACAACAAGCCATCGCACTTTTCTACCAGCGCAACCTGGATTTAATCGCCGCGCATTTCAATATTGATGTGGCAGCAGCGCAGGAAGTGATTGCTGCCGCCATTCCCAACCCCGTGTTCAGTTTTAATATTTCTGAATTAAGCCCGGAAATCTTTAAAAGTTCAAACAACAGCCAACCGTTGCCGGGCATCTCCCCAGCCCTTTCACAACTGATCGAAACCGCCGGAAAACGCCAATTGCGCGTTGAAAGCAGTGAGCTAGCCACCGAAGCCGTCACCTTTGACTTGCAAGACACGCTGCGTACCTTGACCAACGCGGTGCGCCGCGATTATTACAGCCTGTTGCTGGCACAAAAAAACCTGCAAATGGCAGAAGATAATTTTAAACGCTATCACGAAATTCTGCGGGTTAACGGCATTCGTCTTAAAACTGGCGACATCGCAGAAACTGACTATACGCGCATGGAAGTGGAAAGCCTTAAGGCACAGGCTGACCAAGACCAAGCGCAAGCAACCTTAAAACAAGCGCGGGCGACTTTGTTGCTGTTGTTGGGCTGGCCGGAAAATAGCATGGACATTCTCGCTGTTGAAGCTTGGCCGAAAGCCACGTCCACCATCACCGACGCAAAACAAGAACAGTTAGTGAAGCAAGCACTGGAAAAGCGGCCTGATCTGCAAGCCGCACGCATCCGCATCGCGCAAGCGCAAAAAATGCTGACATTAGCCAACCGTTTGGTCATTCCCGATGTGACCATCAGCGCCTATTACCAACGCGACCCCGGCAATTATTTTACCGACAGTGGCGGCGTTGGCATCAGTTTACCGTTGCCATTATTTTATCGGCAAGAAGGAGAAATTTCCAAGGCACATATCGGCGTGAGTTCGGCTGAGCTGGCACTGACCCAAACCGAGCAAAGTATTCGCAGCGATGTGATAAAAGCGATGGCGGCGTGGAAAAGTGCCGACGCGATTGCCCAACGTTTTGAGACCTTAGTGGTGACGCGCATTGAAACCTTGCGTAAGGAACAGGAGTTTGCCTATGAAAATGGCGCAATAGGCCTGCTGGATTTGATTGATGCCGAGCGCAGTTACAAGGCGATGATGCTGGATTATTACACCGCCTTGGCGAACCGCAGCAATGCTTGGGCGGATTTGTTAATGGCTTATGGGGAAGAGGTCAAGTTATGAAAAATACTATATCGTTCCTACGCTCCAGCGCTCATCGTTATGCACAAGTCTTAAAGGGGTACGTCATTCCGGCATGGATGCCGGAATCCAGAGCCAGGGAAGGTATGTTTCCTATACCTCCTTGGCTTGAGTTAGGCTTGATACCAGTCCATAGATTCACGTCCATGTGGCTGGATTCCGGCATCCATGCCGGAATGACGGACTTCACCGTATTTGTGTATAACGATGAGCATTCCCACGTCGGAGCGTGGAAACCATACATCAAGCACCTGCTCATTGGCCTGCTATGCCTATTGTTAATGGCCTGCCAAGCGGAGGATAAAACACCCGCCCCAAAAGCCGTGCCTTTACCTAAAAATGAGGTCTTGCTCAGCCCCAAATCACCCAAACGCGCCTATATCAAAGAAGCAGTGGTTGAACTGGTGCAACGTCCTTTGATGGATCCGGTCACGGGTAAAATAGCTTTCGACGAAACCCATACCGCGCGCGTCAGTTCACCCATTGCCGGACGGGTAGTGGCAATCAATACCGCCTTGGGTGCAAAAGTTCAGGCGGGTAGCATTTTGGCGGTACTGGATAGCCCCGAATTAGGCCAAGCACAAGCCGATTATGCCGATGCACTAGCGGATTTGAATTTGGCTGACCGAGCCTATCAACGGTCTTTAGAGTTATTCAGGCATGGTATCGTACCGCGTAAGGAGTTGGAACAAACGCAAGATGCGGTGACGCGGGCGCGCAGTGAGGCAAAACGTGCAAAACTTAAGCTGGGCAATCTGGGGGTGCAGAATGACCGTACCGATAATCGTTTTGCTCTGCACGCCCCCCTCGCTGGCGTAGTGACTGAACGCACCATTAACCCCGGTATGGAAGTCAGGCCGGATATGCCCACGCCGTTATTTGTCATTTCTGACCTGACGCAATTATGGGTGCAACTGGATATTTTTGAAAAAGACCTCGGCTTGATTCATGTCGGCGCCAAGGTACTGCTAACAGTGCCGGCTTATCCTGAGCAGACCTTTACCGCGACGGTCAGCTACATTAATCAAGTGCTGGATGAAACCACCCGTACGGTAAAAGTGCGTTGCACCGTGCCGAATACTGACGGGCGCTTGTTACCGGCGATGTTTGCAGCGGTTAATGTGCAAAGTGACCCCCATGATAAAGCAGTTGTTGTACCCTTAACGGCACTGTTCACCGAAGATGAATCGGACTGGCTGTTTGTGGCAATTGGCGATGGTCATTACCAAAAGCGACCTGTCAAAGCTGGGTTGCGGCTGAAAGATAAAGTGGTGATTGCAGAAGGTTTGCAAGCGGGCGACCGTTTGGTGGTGGACGGTGCATTATTGTTACGGACGGAGGAAGACGCCGAACAGGAAGGTCAGGCTGTTGAGGCTAGCCAACCATGATCAATCACCTGATTACCTTCTGTTTACAACAACGCTTACTGGTGATTGGTGCATCGCTGGTGTTGGCGGTTATCGGCATTGTTTCGTTTGAGCGCCTACCGGTGCAGGCTTTTCCTGATGTGCAAAACGTGTTTGTGCAGGTGGTTACCCAATATCCCGGACAAGCGCCGGAAGAAGTCGAAAAACTGATCAGTTTACCGATTGAAAAAGACATGAACGGCCTGCCGCATTTGATGAATATGCGCTCGGTGTCTATTTTTGGCTTGTCGGTGGTGACCTTGACCTTTGATGACGATGCCGAGGATTATTTCTCACGTCAGCAGGTGTTGGAGCGTTTGCAGAATGTCAGTTTGCCAACCGAAGTCAATCCCGTATTAGGCCCTTTGACCACCGGCGTGGGAGAGATTTTCCGCTACCGGATCGAAGCGCCGGGGATGCCCTTGGTCGAGCAACGGGCGATTGAGGATTGGCTGATTGAGCGTACCTTGCGTTCCGTCCAAGGTGTGGCGGATGTCGCCTCTTTTGGCGGTGGTGTCAAGCAGTATCAAGTCGAGGTTGACCCCAACAAGCTCAAAGATTATGACTTAAGCTTGCCGGATGTGTATCAGGCCATCGCGGCGAACAATGCCAACACCGGCGGCGGTTATATTGAACATGGCTATGAAGCGCTGGTGGTGCGCGGTGCGGGGTTGCTCAAAACCGCAGCTGAAATCGGTGACATTGTGGTCGCCAGCAAGAACGGCACGTCCATTTTCGTGAAAAATATTGCCACGGTGCAGGTCGGCCCGCAGCCGCGTAATGGCATTGTCGGCTTTAACCAACGGGATGATGTGGTCGAAGGCATCGTGTTGCTGATCAAGGGCAAAGACGCCATTGAAGTATTGAAAGGCGTAAAAGCCAAAATTGATGACCTTAACCATCATGGCCTGCCACCTAGCGTTAAGATCATGCCGATTTATGACCGGACGGATTTGGTGGAACACACCGTGCATACCGTTGAACACAATATGCTGGAAGGCGCGGCGCTGATCCTGACGATTTTGATTGTATTCTTGCGGCGGGTATGGGCTTCGGCGGTGGTGATTGTGGTCATCCCGTTATCGCTGTTGTTTGCGTTCATCCTCATCAATGCCGGGAATATTTCGGCGAACCTAATTTCCTTGGGCGCGATTGACTTTGGCATCATTGTCGATAGCGCCGTGGTGTTGGTCGAGGCGATCATGGTGAAAGTGACCCTGGAGATGACGCAACAGGCCAGTGTCTCGCACATGCGCCAGTCTATGCTCATGACCGCAGCAGAAATGGCGCGTCCGATTTTGTTCTCCAAGGCGATTATCATCGTCGCGTTTTTGCCGATTTTCACCTTTCAACGGGTGGAAGCCAAAATATTCTCCCCGATGGCTTTCACCCTGACCTTTGCTTTGCTGGGGTCACTGATCATCAGCATGACCTTAGTGCCGGTGCTGTTAAGCTATCTGATTGGCCCAAAACTGACCGAAGCGCACAATCCGCTGGTGGAACGAATGGAGCGCAGCTATAAGTCGCTACTTGAAGCGGTATTACGTCATCCCCGTCGCTTATTTGTGGGCGCTAGTCTTGCCTTGGCCTTGTCGTTTGCCGCCACACCCTTGATCGGCACCGAATTTATGCCCAAGTTGGATGAAGGCAATATTTGGCTCACCATCACCCTGCCCACGCCGGTTTCCTTGAGCAAAGCGAAAGTGCTAGAACAAGACGTGCGCGGGCGGTTGTTGGAATTTAGCGATGCCAAGTCGATCTTGACGCAACTGGGCAGGCCCGAAGATGGCACCGACCCGAAAGGCTTTAATAATCTGGAAATTCTGATTGACCTCAAGCCCAAAGACACTTGGCATTACGCCAGCAAAGATAAATTGATCGAGGCCATGCAGAAACGCCTGGATGCCTTCCCGGGTTTGCAATTCAATTTCTCGCAAGTGATCCAAGACAACGTGGAAGAGGCCATTTCCGGCGTTAAGGGTGAAATTGCCATCAAGATTTTCGGCGATGACCTTAACATCTTGCAGGATAAGGCCGATCAAGTCACGCATATCCTCAGATCCATCCAAGGCGCTACCGATGTCGCCGCCGAACAGCAGTCAGGGCTGGCGCAAATGGTCATTACCGTAGACCGTGCCAAAGTGGCGCGTTATGGCATCAATGTCAATGACGTGGAGGCGGTCATCGCAATGGCGGTGGGTGGACAAACCGCCACGCAAATGCTGGAAGGCGAGCGCCGTTTCGACATTACCGTCAGGCTTGCAAGTAACGCACGCGACTCGGTGGGCGCAATCGAAGATATTACCGTCTTGTCGCCCACCGGCAGCCGGATTCCTTTAGCCGAGCTGGCCGACATCAAGGTTGACCAAGGCGCATCGCGCATCAGCCGCGAAGACAATATGCGCCGCATTGCGATCAAATGTAACCTGATAGACCGCGACCAAGGCAGTTTTGTGGCAGAAGCGCAGGAAAAAGTGGCACAACAAGTGGTCTTGCAACCGGGCTACCGAATATTCTGGAGCGGACAATTTGAGAATCAACAACGCGCCATGAAGCGCTTAGCCTATATCGTCCCGATCAGCTTGATCCTGATTTTTGTGCTGTTGTTTTGGGCGTTCCAATCGCTCAAAAGCGCCTCCTTGATTGTCATGAATGTCCCCTTCGCGATGATTGGCGGCTTGGTGGCGTTACTATTAACCGGCATCCATTTGAGTGTGTCGGCTGCGGTGGGTTTTATTGCGCTATTCGGTATTGCGGTGCAAAATGGGGTTATTCTGCTCACGCAAATTAACCATCTCAGGCGAGAAGGTGTACCCATCCATGAAGCGATCCTGCAAGGCTCGGTCAGCCGCTTGCGGCCGGTAGTCATGACAGCACTCATGGCTATTTTAGGGCTACTGCCAGCGGCCTTGTCCACCAGCGTCGGTTCCGAAACTGCCAAGCCGTTCGCCGTGGTGATTATCGGGGGGTTGATTACCGCAACGCTGTTAACGCTGACCATGTTGCCCGCGCTCTACCGTAAATTTGAAGACCAACACGAGACCACCTCATGAAAGAGATTCGCGCTTATATTCAACCGTTTATGCTGTCTAAGCTCACCCAAGCCTTGCTGGAGATTCCTGGTTTTCCAGGCATGAGTGTTTCTAGCTGTGAAGGTTTCGGGCGTACCCGAGCCATTGAAAACCAAAACTACACCCCCTTTATCGCCAAAACCCGGATCGAAATTTTCACGCCGGATGAGTTGGTGGAAAGCATTTTTAATGCCGTCATGACCGCTGCCAATACCCATCAACACGGTGCTGGCAAAGTTTATATTATGGATGTTATTGAAGGGGGGCGTATCTGTACCAATGAACGGGGTGATGAGGTTGCTTAATAAATCAAGTGATCCCTTAAAAAATTTGACTCTATGTGAAGTTACTCACTCAACTTCACATAACGCCAAAAATGCGCACAATCCACAAAAACGATTAGACCTAAGACCATAAGGCACTTATAGAGAAAAAACTGCCCATAAATGATAAAATAGGGCTCCCTAAAAACGAACATCAATATCTAAAATAATAAATTAAAAACAATAGCTTATATAAAAAAATGCTCTTTATTTCTTTCGTTATCAAAAAGCAACTGGTGCTGGGCTGGCGACTGCTGATATTTCATTACGACACATTTATGCTAGCAGCGCCTACGTGGCATTTATCAAAAAACTATCCAACCGTGAAAGGGTTTATGCTTTCTTAAGCTTCAGAAGCGCATCACTTTACTTTAATTGGCACACATTATTATGACGCAAAAATATTTACCCTTAAAAGATCACGACACTCCCGTTAAAGTTTTATTTACTGGCTACCTCTGTGCCGTGGGCATGGGTTATTTTTTCGCTTTACTGCAAATTTTGTTTACGCACGGCATGGCGGATGGCAAATTTGGTTTGTCCGTTGACGATATTGTCTACAGTTATTACGGCAATCGTTCCGGTACGGTGCTGGAAACGCAGCTGAATGGCGCAATGAAAGAAAATGCGTCAGAAGAACAGCGTTTTAAAATCATCCAATGGGTTAGGGATGGTGCCGATGCTGAAGAATATAAGACCGAGAACATTGAGGACATCATTCAAGAGCGTTGCGTCATGTGCCATAACGCAACAGCACCCGTGGGCGTGCCAAACTTTAATAAGTTTGAAAACTTAAAAGCCTTGACCACTGAGGATACTGGTGCGACATTCAGTTCGCTAACGCGAGTTTCACATGTGCATTTATTTGGCATCAGCTTTATTTTTATGTTTGTCGGGTTGATTTTTAGTTTTTCAGAAGCAACCTCGACTAAATATAAATGTATTGCAATTGGGATGCCTTATGTATTTTTGGTTGCTGATATTTTATCCTGGTGGCTCACAAAAATTCATCCCATGTTTGCTTGGCTGGTCATTTTAGCGGGCATGGGGATGGGGGTTTCGTTTATGTTTATGTGGGTAAACTCGCTGTTGGAAATGTGGTTTTACCGACAAATATTTATCGAAGGCGGCGGTGTTTATGGTCAAAAACTTAAAGCGATATGGTCAGCCATTTATACACCGGAAAGACAGGCTTGGGTAAAGTCTATGTTTACTATAGCTTTGGAGAAAGGACGTGAACAGTGGGCGAATACTCTAATACCGTTAGTTAAAAAGCTGCTAAGTCAGGTAACTAAGCATTCTGACAAGCCGAGTTAAATGGTTTTTAACATCAAGCAAAGATCTTCACCAAACGGGTTTATAAAACCCGTTTGGCACAGTGGTGGCCATCGTCCAAGTTTCAGTTTTATGTAGGAGTGCGCCCGCGAGCCATTAAGACAGGCACGTAAATCTGCTCGCGACTATTTATCCCGTCCAGCGACATACCCCAAAAGAACTGAATTATCTGATGTTGCCGCGACGTTTCCAGCTCAGCAATCCTAGCAAGCCACTGCCAAGTAACCAAACAGCAGGCAGTATTGGCACCACGGCAACATCACCATCTCGCACCGCCCAGGCGTAATAAAACTGACCGCTCTTACTCGTGGGGTAGTAGCCGCCACTAGGGTAACCAAAGTACCATGCAAAATTAGGATCCCCATACTCCGTACCTGACCAGTACAGATAGTCTTGGATGTTGCTGAACAGGCCATAATTGGCTGCGTTGTGCCTGGTGGCAATGGGCGCCATAGAGTTTGCACCCAACTCGGTGTAGAACATATGCCCCAACTCCTGACTAATTTGATTGTAGCCATTGTTATACGTCAGGGTGGTGGGCAAGCGCCAGTCGCTATAGCCGCCGTAAGTCAAATCAGCAGCCCAGGTGTTGGCGGTTTGCCAATCCATAGCACCATCAGCATCATAGCCTGAAGTTTTAGCGTAATTGACATCCGCCAGCCAAGTAACATTAAGATCTTGATCATAGATCATGCCATTGCCACGGTCGATTAGATTGGCCTCGGCAGTGCTGCTTATAGCGAGCAATAATAACGGTAGGTGTTTAAATTTCATCAGGTGCTTCCTCAAAAATAGTAGTGAAATTAAATTGTTGCACACCATGTTGCTTTTGGCTAATCAATATGCAGCCACGTAGGGAGTAAACACTGTTCATGCCCACGCGGAATAACGTCGTGATGCAAACGGTAGGCAAAACCGCCTACTCACTTTACCTCACTCATATCTCCCGGTAATTGATTATGTCTCTATTAATCAAGGCTAATAGCCTGATCACTCTCAACGTACGCAATAATGGCTTTCAGCCACTGAAAGTAGGGGGGGGTATGCTTAGTTCCTGACAAATAATGTTTTTGGTGTTCACGGCTAAAGATAATGTATTTTTTAAAAAACTAACGTAGTATTTCCACAATCTTAAAGATAATCGTGTATTTAAATAAAATATCCAAACCTAATTATCCCTTCAATAATCAACACTAAGCCCCATCGCTCGCCTAGCCAAATAGCTTTTAGCACCCGGCAGGTGATCCAGAAACGTTAATCCGGTATTTCTCGCGATGGCGAGGATATTGGATTGATTGGAAAAAAGTTTGATTAGACCATCGGTAAAGCCAATGACACGGTTATGGTCTTTCAGGCGTTTCTGCACATAGGCGTGTAAAAAACCGTTTTCACCTATATCAAGCCCCGCTGTATGTTGCTGTATGAGTTGCTCTGCCAACACAATAACATCCCGTAAGCCCAGATTAAATCCCTGCCCTGCTACCGGATGCAACTGATGCACGGCATTGCCTATGATGATGACGCGCCCTACTTGCATGTGTTTGGCGCGAATCAAACTAAGCGGAAATGCGCGCCTAGGGGCTGTTAAGGTTAATTCACCCAATCTATAGCCAAAACAGCTTTGTAATTGCGCCATAAAATCAGCTTCGCTGCCGGCCATTAACGCTGCTGCTTGTTCAGTGCTACGCGTCCAGACCACGCTGGATTGCCCGTTAGTGGTCGGCAATAAAGCCAAAGGGCCAGCGGCGGTAAAGCGTTCGTAAGCGGTATTAGCGTGGGCTTTTGTGGTTTTTACGGTGGTGACTAAGGCGGTTTGACCGTAATCAGTAATATTTTGACCAATTTCCAGCAGTTTTCGCACTGAAGACTGTCCGCCATCTGCGCCAACCACCAAACGCGCGTTAATGACACTGGCTTGATCTGCTTGCTTTAGGCTGACGCTGGCTTCCTGAGTGGATGAACTGATGCCAATAATACGGGCAGGACAGAACTGGGTGATGTTAGGGGATTGTGCCAGTAAATTGGCAATATGATCTTCAATGCTGCGGGCGGTAATCACGTAACCTAAAGCGGGAACACCTTCGCGCTCAGCAGATAACCGGGTTTTGCCAAAATGTCCCTGATCGGAAACGTGAATATGTGCAATCGGAGTTGCTTGGGGTTTGATCGCCTCCCAAATACCTAAGTTATCAAGCAGAGTGATGGTGCCGCCAGCAAGGGCGAGGGCGCGGTCACCTGCTGGGGAAGCATAACGTTGTTCGCGGGCATTCGCTTCTACAACCGCGATGCGTAAATCGGTTGCCGCCAATGCCAGTGCTAAACAGCCGCCCGCAAGTCCTGCGCCAATGATAATGACATCGTAATCCACTTGCATTAATGCGCCTGCATGAGTCTTTCTATGTCGGCAATGCTTTTAGGGGCTTTCTGCGACAATATCTCATGTCCCGCAGCAGTAACCAGAATATCATCTTCAATACGAATACCGATGCCACACCATTTAGGATCAATGCCTTTATAATCAACTGGAATGTAAAGCCCTGGCTCTACCGTCAGTACCATGCCGGGTTCGAGAATGCGCCATTCATTGTTAATTTTATAACTGCCAACATCATGCACATCCATCCCCAGCCAATGCCCAATGCGGTGCATAAAAAAGGGTTTATATTTTTCATCTTTAATCAGCTTGGCGACGCGACCTTTTAACAGCCCCAATTCAACCAAGCCTTTAGTGATAATTTGTACCGCCGCATCATGTGCCATATTCCAGGCTAATCCAGGTTGAATTTGCTCAATTGCCGCTAATTGTGCATTCAGCACCAATTGATATAACAGTGCTTGCGGTTCGCTAAATTTACCGGAAACGGGGAAAGTACGGGTAATATCGGCGGCGTAATGATCACACTCGCCGCCCGCGTCGATTAAAATTAAATCGCCGGCTTTCAGTTTATCTTTATTTTCAGTGTAATGTAACGTGCAGGCATTTTTACCACCCGCCACAATTGACGGATAAGCAACGTTACGTAAACCTTCCTGCATTAAAGTATGCACAATGTCGGCTTCAATTTGATATTCATACGCACCCGCTTTGACCCGTTGCATGGCTTTAATGTGCGCATCGGCACTGACATTTGCCGCCTTACGCATCAATTTTAATTCTGCTTCGGTTTTAAATAAGCGCATTTCATGTAGGATATGCTCAAGCGACACCAGTTCATTGGGTGCCACTACGCCCCGCCGGGTTTGATTACGAATTTCATTTAGCCAAATCAGCAGATTATGATCCAAATCACTGTTGCGACCCATGGGATAAAATACTTTGCCTTTGTTTTCCAGCATCCCTGGCAGAATGTCATCCAAATCATCTATAGGAAAGGCATCATCGGCTTCATATTTTTTGGTTGCGCCCTCCAAACCAGCGTGTGCGCCTTCCCATAAGGCTTTTTGCGGATCAAATTCACGGCAAAACAGGATGTATTCACCTTGTTTACGTTCGGGAATAAATACGGCTAGCGCATCCGGTTCATTAAATCCGGTTAAATAATAAAAATCACTGTCTTGCCGAAAGGGGTAGTGGACATCACGATTGCGGATACGCGTATCGGCACTGGCAATAATGGCGATATTACCACTACCGATTTGCTGCATTAAGTGTTTACGGCGTTTTTTAAATTCAAGTTGTTTCATGATTAATCCGTTAATGGCACTGGCTGTTATTGCCGCGTAAGTCATCGCGCAACAGCATGATAGCAGCGCGACAATATTCATGGATTTCCATTAATGCGCGTGCATCTTCTTCACCTTCAGTTTGAGTATCCAATTTGGTGAATTCAATGAGGTCTTTTAATATTTCGCCGCTGTCCCCCGGCCAAGTTGCTTTAGCAGATCCGTAACCAATCCCAAATAAAAACCCCCGACACCAGTTACTGAGCGCTTCGGCCTGCTGGCTGAGTATGGCTGTATCATCGGGTAAGAACAGATCAAATTCAAACGTGCTTGAACCTAATAACGCATGGGTTTTTTTAAATAACCCCGTCAATAATTGCTGCTCAACTTCCGACAGCTCAGGACTATGTTGAAATAATTCCTTTAACCATAAGTTGGCATCAATACGCTCGTCTAAACAAAGCATACCGGTCGCAATGCCTTGTGCTTCAGCAGCGCCTAAGTCCGCATCATGTCGTTCTAAAAGCGCTTGGATATCAGGGTAAGTAATGGTGTTCAAATTTAATCAGTATTGGGGTTAAAAATAAACGTGGTATGCTATCATTGATTTTGATTTTTAAAGTTTTTTTGTGTTTCTTACCAAGCAATTTGTGCAAGTTGCCGTCAACGTATGGGTAATATCGCCGATTATGGCATTAAAAATTAACGTCAATTAAGTGTTTTTTTATTACAATAGCCCCTTATGCAGTTTTCACTGATGTTTATCCGCTAACACGTTAACTTAACGGTACTCACTATTATCATGACCGATCCAGAACGTAATCAATTACTAGAATTGAGAGATTTAGAGGTTAAACTGGATCAACTTATTGCCCAGTATACCGCGACCAAAAATGAAAACTATTCACTTAAGACTAAGCAGGATGAATTGGTTAAAGAAAAAGCCCATTTATTAGAAAAAACCACTTTGGCACGCACCCGCGTGGAAGCAATGATAGCACGCTTAAAAGCCATGGAGCAGGGTTCATGAGTAAAAAAACCCCTACCGTTACGCTGACCATTTTAAATAAAGATTATATTATTGCCTGCCCGCCTGAAGAGCAAAACTCTTTACTGAATACCGCACAGCAATTGAATGCCAAGATGCGTCGGCTGCATGATTCGGGCAAAGTGACCGGTACCGATCGTGTTGCTGTGATGGCGGCACTTAACCTGGCGCATGAATTGGAAATAGGCAAACAACAAGCAAGTGTTGTCAGCGATCCAGACTTGGTCAATAAACTAATCAGTTTGCGTCATAAAATTGAAAATATTCTGGAAAATCCCGAAAACTAAGCTACACTGTAAACCGTATCTCCTGCGACGTTTGAGTTGTGCTGGGTGTTCCTGAACCTGTATTAACCCAGGGAACTAATTCTGACACTGGATGCGCATGCCCATTTAATATGGGAAGCCCGATATGTCAAGCTTGTTCCCACTTGAACCATCGGTTCAAGGACGAAAGCACATTACGGCGTATAGGCGGGAGATACATTTTTGACCCTAATTAATTACTTACCAATTGTCACGATAAGTAATTGTCGCAGCCCTCCCCCGCTATTTTGCCAATCATTTTAAGCGCTACATTTATAAAGCATCACTCTGTAAAATTAACGCCCTTCGCCCTCCCCCACCAACATTGGCAGCATACAAATTTACATTGGGCTTGCACATTGCCCGACTGATTTTTTAAGCTCTCAATAACTCAAACAAGCGGACTTCCTTTACAATGAAGGCTTGTGAAGCTTTTATAATGAGACGTGTAGCAATGATGACAAATAGGTCTAGGATATTTATTATCCTGCTGCTATTGCAGCCAGGGATGTTGACAACGCTTTATGCGGCGCCAAAACCACAGCAACTCCGAATTGCTTATTTAACGCAACAACAAAAAGCCCCCGCTGCACTTTCCAATCTGGATGCCTTTACCCCTGATAAAGGCGAGCCAGGCGCTGAACTAGCGATTACAGATAACAACACCACCGGAAAATTTACCGACCAAACCTTCATCTTAGATAAATTTGTGGTGCCGCTGGATGGCGATACCGTCAAAGTTTATAACAGTAAAATTGCTGAAAAATACGCTTTTGTGCTGCTTAATTTACCGGCGGAACAATTACTGGCGATTGCCGATTTAAAAACCAGTCAGGCGCATTTGTTTTTGGATATTGCCAGCAGCGATGATGTTTTGCGCAATGAACAATGCCGGGCTAATATTTTGCATCTTCAGCCCAGTCGGGCGATGCGCGCGGATGCGTTAGCGCAGTTTATGTTAAAAAAACGTTGGGTAAAATGGTTTTTGGTTGTGGGGGAAACGCCCGGGGATATTTTGTATGCGGCTGCCATTAAGCGCGCAGCGAAACGCTTTGGCATGCAGCTGGTTGCAGAAAAACGGTGGACACATACTTACGATGCCCGTAAAACCGAGCAAGCCGATGTGCCGGTGTTTACGCAAGGTGAAGAATACGATGTGTTAGTCGCGGCTGACGAACAAGGCTTATTTGGTGAGTATTTGGGGTATCGAACCTGGTCACCAAGACCGGTGATTGGCACACAAGGTTTGATAGCGACCGCGTGGCATAAAACCCATGAACAATGGGGTGCCATCCAAATGCAAAATCGCTTTAAAGAAAAAAATGCCCGCTGGATGGACGAGCAGGATTACAGTGCCTATCTGGCTGTTAGGGCGATTGGTGAGGCGGCAACCCGCACCCGCTCAAATGAACTGACCGCCATTAAGACCTACCTGTTAAGTGAGCAATTTGCTTTGCAGGGTTACAAGGGCAATTCGTTGTCATTTCGTCCGTGGGATGGGCAGTTACGCCAGCCAATTTTATTGGCGGCAGATCGTTCTTTGGTGGCGGTTGCGCCAATTGAAGGTTTTTTGCACCCTAAAACGGAGCTGGACACTTTGGGCTATGATCAACCCGAAACGAAATGCCAAGGAGGGTTACATTAAAAAAACCACCCAGCATTACCAGCAGCGTCTTTAGATTAGCGTAAATCAATTTCCGCCTTTGCCATATTGGAACGTAAGGTTTGCGTCAGGTTACCCAAATCACTGCCAGATTCATTGAACAGCGCATAAAACGTGTAATGCCCTAATAGCCCCGTTGGGATCACCAGGCTGGCGATGGCGTGCCTGACGGTGTCCATACTCGCTGCGGTTTTATAGGGTTTGGCGCTGGTGCTGAGTAAGCT
>JABFRM010000091.1 GCA_013141155.1 Methylococcaceae bacterium
TACTGTTGGTTACGATCATATTGGATAAAGCGACTCATAAAATCATACCGGTGAAATCGTTGAATTCAGTACTATTTTACAATATTTGTGACCTAAAGGATGATTAAGTCCGACAGGCTCCTAGAGCAATAATAATATTTTTGACCATTCATCAACCCAACAACAGGCATGATCAAAATGCGCATAAGGGAGATACCTCGCATTAACCTGGCCTTGCGCATAGGTTTTTATGATCCACGCAGGCACGACGGTATCTTCAAGGCCTGCCAAGTGAATTTGCCGTAGTTGCGGATTTAAAGGCAGTACCGCAGGATTTAAGGATTCATTTAAAGCCTGGTAGCCATGATGGCGACTCCACGCGGCAACATCCAAATTTGCCGCTACTGTGACTAAGGTCTTAACTTCGGGGAAATAAGGGGCTATCAAGGCAGCTAAGGTACCGCCGCCACTGTAACCGATCAACACCAGTTGTTTAAAAGGGTATTTTATTAAGCATTTTTTTAAGGCGGCAACCATGCTGCGCACAACTTCCGCCGAATAACGATGCGAAGTCCAGTATTTCAGGTGGCAGGCGCTGGTATGGTTAAGACCGTGGTAACAGGGGCGCCCCAAAAACACCGCAGCGGCTTTATCTTGTTGCATCATTGCTAAGATCATAGGATTTCTGGATGTGGGATCATCCGCCACCCAACGCTGTTGCTCCCAGGGCGTGCCGTCACCATCTAAATAAACGTGCAGTTTTTGATCGGCTGATGGCTGCATCACTGCTTGATTAACATAAAATTGATGCTCAAATTGTTCCGAATTAATCGAAAAGCCATTAAAACCATAGCTATCGGCTATTTCTGCAAAATGTTTTGCTGGCGGCGTACAAGCGATTAAGGACAATAGGCAAAATACCCCAAATAGCGTTTTTTTAAACATGGACGGTATGTAAGTAGTTGTTCAAAAGTCTTTTAACAAAATAACTAAGGCTTGCCCGTTCGTCCTCGACTGCATGGATGCAGGAGGTAGGGCAACACAGGAGTGGTTGCCGAGAGCTTGTCGATGGATGAACGGTTAAGCCGGTAGTACATGAGTGGCTCATGTACTACCGGCTATGAATTTTTCGTTAGTCAATATGTTAAAAAATATAGGGTCAGCTACTTAATTCAGTCCTCCTGTCAGATGTTAAAAAGACAGCTCCATTCTGATACCACCTGAAAAATTGTGGTTATTGATGAATGAATGCGCCTGTACCGTATCGTAATTAACAAATGCGGAAATACCATGTGCAAACTGCGCAGAAAGCCCTGCACTGGCGACAATAAAATCACGATCAGGGTTATCAGTGCCAATGTTAAAAAAAGCTTTATTTAGGTTTTTGTCACCCAAGTAATAAGCTCGAATATTTCGGCTATCATTCTGAAACTCATGGATATACTCAGCTCTAGCCGTCGGGATAATCACCGCCCAAGGTAAATTAATGGTGTAAGCCAGTTGCAAGCCTGCCGCTGTTTGTAACGATTCAAAAGATTGTTGATCAACATGCAGCGCCCAGCCTTGTCCGCCTTGCTCGTCCAACGCGTCCACATCGGTATGGGTATAGTCCACCCGCACTTGCGGCGTAAGGGTTAACCCGCCCATAGTGAAGTTAAATCCGCTGGTCATGGCGATATTGAATTCATTGCCTTGATTTTTGCCGGTGGCAACGGTGTCGATCACTTCCGGCACGTTATATTGGATATGCCGATTGCTCGTATAATCGGCGTGACTGCCACTAAAAATACCGTCCACAAAGAAACCATTATCGGTAAAAAAGGAAGCATAGAGTGCACCACTGAAACTGTCGGTGTCCATATTGCCTAAACCCTTGGTATACCCAGTTCTGGCATTGTTATAGCTAAAGGCGGTCCCCAGCAAAAAATTATCGGTAAAACGGTAATCAACGCCAGCGGTTACGCCATGCGTATCTTGGTTATACCCTATTTCATTTACCGTCGTGCGCCGATCACCAACGCCAATATTACCGTTGACAAAAACCCCTAAGCGATCAAAATCCCCATCGCCCGCCGCGGCTTTATTGGTTTTACGGTCAACTTTGGCTAATTGCGTAACAGCGCCATTACTGTCCAACATTAAGCCGCTGAGTTGCAGGCCACCTGATGCCCTGCCATTTCTAATGGCGCTAATCCGGTTACTGAGGGTTGCCATGTGGTTATTGTTCATTTCTAAGCTTTGCGTATTTTGGGCGGCAGTTTGTTCGGAGGTTACTTGGCCTAAAATACTGGGGAGCTGAGCTGTTCCTTGATTATTTTTTAAGCCGGCCAAGCCGTTACAACGATTTTGAAAATCTGAATCATTGCCGCCTCTTAAACAAGCGACACCAATGGCATTGCCTGCTGAAGTTTGATTAGCCGTCACGTTACTCACCTCTCCCAACGCACCTAAGTCTACCGAATGAGCCGGATTGGCATATACCGCCACACAACAGGCCAAATAAACCGAATACTGTCTTGGTAAAAATAAATTGTTCATTACTCTTCCCCTTTTTTATGTTTGAAATTAAGGCTTAATTTAATTGTATAAGTAACAACTCTAAAGTGCTCAGGAATATAGTGTGGCTCAGAACATGAGTATCTGAACAAGTTTAATTACTTATACACTCGACGGCCTTACATTAGATAGCGCGTATATTGGCTAAAACCCCCAGTGTTAAGGCTCAAGTGTAATTAGTTAAAATTGTAATTGTGCTGCTATCAACACCCAAAATAGCATTGTTGCTCACACCCGTCAGCGTTATAAAAAAAGTTTCATCGGGTTCATAATATATATGATCGACATTGATCGGTACGCTAAAAGTTTGCTGCGTTACCCCAGGTTCAAACGTCAAAATACCGTTAGTTGCCAAATAATCACCAGGCAATTGTGGTGTCGATGCAATCGCAGTGCCATTGCTGGTGGCATAGTGAACGGAAACAGCTTGAGTAAACGCCGAGGACAAATTCACCGCTATTAATGCTTGACTAGGCGTTGGTGTTCCAACGATAACCTCAGAAACACTCATGGCCGCATTTTGTAGATACACCGTTGGAAAGTCATCGTTGGTAATTGTAACGATTGCGCTGTTAGCCGCCCCCAATATCACATTGCTGCTGGGGGCGGTTAAGTTCACTGAAAAAGTCTCATCAGGCTCTATCAGCGCATCCCCATTGATCGGTATATTAATAGTTTGAATAGTTACGCCCGGTGCAAAAGTAAGTGTCCCCCCAGATGTCTGAAAATCAAACGGCGGTGGCGCCACCACTAGAATAGGCGGTACGGTTGTTGGACCTTTTGCCGTACCCTCAGCAGTATGGTAATCAACCGTCACCGCTTGCGCAGCAGGTGCCGATAACTCAACCGTCAATGTTGCTTGATTGATTGGATTATTACCTGTACCTTCGATCACGCTCACATTGGTTACTTTAAATCCCAATATTGGCGTGATGTCATCATTAGTAATCGTCACGTCCGCATTAGCAATCGTTCCTAAAATTGCGTTACTGCTGGGATTTTTAAGGGCTACTGAGAAATTTTCATTAAGCTCTTGAAGCGTATCGCCCACTATCGGTACATTAATGACTTTACTGATTTCACCCGGCGCAAAGGTCAGAATACCCAAAGTATTATCATAATCAACACCATTACCCAGAGCCGTGCCGTTATTGGTCTGATAAGCAACCGTGACCGGCTGGGTAGTGGGCGCTGACAAATTAACCGTCAGTGCCGCTTGCTTAGGCGGCTGATTACCCCCATTGCCTTCTATGATACTCACACTGGCATCTTTGAAAGACAGCGTAGGGATAGCATCGTCATTTTTAATGATCACGGTAGCAATGCTGTTAGCACCCAGCAATGCCGTGTTACTGGGATTATTGAGGCTAACAGTAAAATTCTCATCAGGCTCCACTAGCGTATCGCCAACTATCTGAAGCTTAATGGGTTTGCTGCTTTCACCCGGCGCAAAAGTAAGCACCCCGACATCATTAATATAATCAACGCCGTCACCTGTCGCAGTGCCAAGGTTAGTCTGATAAGCAACCGTGACCGTTTGTGTTGCGGGACTTGATAAATTTACGGTGAGTATCGCCTGATTAAGCGATTGATTTCCTTCAATAACGCTTACAGTGGTTTCAGAAAAAGTCAAAATCGGCAAAGCTACAACCGGCGTGTCACGAATGATAACTGCGGATGCCGTAGCGCCATTGCCTGAATCGAGCGTATCAGTAACGGAAATGATCAACGTTTCATCTCCCTCAGTGATCTTATCTGCCACAGCGGTCAAACTGAAGCTTGCCGAACCGTTGGCATCCAGTGTGATGCTGGCGGGTTTCTCGGTGGTATCCACACCAAGGATAGCCGTACCGGCATTGCTTACGTTAACCGTAGCATTCGCTGTCCCACCTTTTATGGTGTAGTTGACTTGCACAGGTGAATTTGAGCTTGCTGTTTCGAAAATGGCACTTTGATCAGCGGTTATTTGTAATGGTGGTCGCTGGGGTGTATCGTGTAATGCCACCGTTTGCGCAAACGCATTGATGCTTGGGCTTAAGGCATCAGTGACTATTAGATTAAGGGTTTCGTTGCCCTCGGTGAGCTTGTCGGCGAGGGCTGCAAAACTAAAAGTAGCGGTGCCTTGGTCATTTAATTTAATGTTTGCGGTTTGCTGAAGCACGTCGGGGTTGATCCAGGCAAAGGTCACAGGTAACGCACTTAAATCATCGCCCACTTTAGCCGTACCAGTGTTACGGAGCGTTACTATCTGGTTGGGTGCACCGGAGATGGTATAGCTCACTTGAGTAGGATTGCTGGCGCTTGATTGGTTAATGGCGGGTTCAAATATGTCCGTAAGATTTGGGGTAATTTTCAATGGTGTCACAACATCATGCACTACCACCGGATCACTGGTAACAGTCTGTTTTCCATTGCTTACCGAAACCAGCAAATTTTCATCGCCTTCGATTTTAGTGTCTGCTCGCGTCACTAAGCTGAAGCTGGCTAAACCATTGCCATCCAATTTAACGCTCGCAGTCTGTTGTGCGGCATCTCCCCCTGACCAGATACCGTTAAGCGCTGTAAACCTGACATCCTCCCCAACGATAGCCGATCCCTTATTGCTAACATTGACTATCGCGTTCGCTTCGCCAGAAATGCTATAAATAACCCGAGTTACTATTGATACGGCGCCATCCTGATCAAACGAAGGCTCATAAATTTGACTTTGGTCGTGGGTAATCTCAGGCATAGGGGCGGAAGTTGAATCCTGCACCACAACCAAGGGGGCAGTCACATTATTGCTTGGGTTTAGAAGATCAGTCGCTTTAATAATAAGACTTTCATCCCCTTCCACTAAATTATCTTCCAGCGCAGATAAAGTGAAGCTTGCCGCGCCTTGAGCATCCAATTGAATAGTCGCAGACTGATTAACGCTATCTGAAGAGACCACATTTAAATTGGTGGGGAAAAGATGCAAATCCTCACCCACCTTGGCGCTACCAAGATTGGTTAACTGCGCCAAACCATTGGGGGTGCCCTGGCTTAATGAGTAAGTCACTGAAAGTGGCAGCGTCGTTAATGCCAGTTTATTTGGCTCCACGATCGTTGTCACATTACTGGTAAGACTAAGCTGTATTGTTGGCACCGGAATAATTGGCGGTATAACTTGGGGTATTGGCTGGGTATAAGTAAAAAACGCAATATCTGAAACATTCGCACCATTATTTTCCATGCTGCGAATCGCAAAGCTACTTTCTGGCGTCAATTGCCCCACATTAATATTCAAACTCCAATGACCATCACTGCCAATAGGCATACCGGCAAACAGTTCGCCAGTATCTTTAATACCGTTGTTATTTTGATCATCAAACAACACTAAATGCGCAAAAGGCGTGCCTGATCCTGTAAAACTCAAGGTAAGTTCAGCATTATTGGTGTATTCAAAATGTGATAGCTCTGGAGCTGGGGTGTTTTTTGTATTGGTAGCCATCGCAAGAGTCCTTTATAAGAGAGTTGCTAATAAGGTTTAAAAAATATGAAGTGCCGCTATCGCCAATCGTCTAAGACCCATATTAAAAAGGGATGCGGAAACCTAACTGCACTAAATGACTCGCAATAGTTGATTGTCCTAAACGTGCCTCATAACTTAAGAATATTGACCGACCTTCAGCAAAAGTGCCAACGATTGAACCGCTCAAATTAAAGTAATCCCGATCTGGGGCATTCGATCTGGCGACCAGCACATTGTTAACATTCGCTAAACTGCCAAAAATCTTGGTCGCATCATTTAAAAACTCATGTTGCCAGTCAAAGCTCACTTCGGGCGTCAACACACCCCAGGGCGTGCTTACGGCATAAGCAACACTTGCGCCTGCGGTACTGGTAATGGAACGGGCAACTTGGGATTTATATTGCAATTCCAAGCCCGTATCTTGCCCTTGACCTTGCTCTTTATAACCATCAATATTCAATTCAATATAATCAAAACGCACATGTGGCGTAAACAACCAGGCACCTAACGCAAAATTTTTGCCAAATCCTGCATTAAGATTATATTCATTAGCATTTGGCGCGCCCTTAACCACCCCATTAAACACGGTATTATTAGCTTTGACATAGCTGATCGTACGCTGGGCATCAAACCCTAAATCACTATAAGACGCCGCCCAATCAATAAACATGTCGTGCGCTAAATTATAGTTACCATAAAACATTCCTGTAAACGCATTAATTTCTTGATTGCCCTTATTCATGGTCGTGTCGGTATTGTCATATCCAAAAGCCAAGCCCATGACTAAATTATCCAAAAAACGATAATCTACGCCAGCGGTTACGCCAAAATTTTCAGAATTAAAACCCGCTTCAAACCCAGTTTGTTTTTTATCTGCCGTTTGAAATCGACCATTCATAAACACGCCGATACGGCCATCTTGTAGCACATCTGTTTCATCACCAGCACCGCCACCATTTAACTGATATTTTTTACCATTAATGTCGAGCGATAAAGGATTTTTTATGCCACGTTGCACGGCATTAAGGCGCATTCGCACATTCCGCACTTGCGAGCCGCTTATTTTTATAATTTGTCCGACCTGTGCAGTAACTTGACTGGGTGCCATGGCGCTGGCGGCAGCATTAGCATCGGCAAAACCTTCCTGGCAACGCGTTGCCAACGCTGAACCCTCAGACGCGCCACGACAAGCTTCAGCAAATGCTTGTTTAATTGACTCATCCGGCAATTCTAAATTAGGCGTAATTTGGAGTCTGCCATCAACGGCTGTTCCTCGATAATCGGCACGATATTGATCGGTGCCATTGTTAGGCACTTCGCAGCTACTGACAGTAGTCCCAGGCTTTATAGACGGCACTACACCACCCGGACAAACAATATTGTTAAGATCACTCAAGGTTTCATTGGCGTTGGGGAAAAACGATAAGGTAACGTTATTATTGTTACTGGGGCTAACAAACATTTGTACGGCAACAGCCAGTTGTGAATAGCCAGTAAGCAACACCATGCCGGTTAAGGCTTTAACGGCAAAATAGCTTCGTTTCAAAATCATGAGTAGGTTCCTAAAAAATAGAGTTAATAAAAACGGCTTTATTCATTTTAGCCGATGGTTTGCACTTGTCTTAAACTATCATTTCGGCATAAAGAAAAATTCGCCTGCTTCATGCCCAGCATGGGCAACGGGTGCATATTGCGGCACTTGCTCTACTTCATAATTTGCCGCAATGGCAATAACATTCGCGGATACATTACGGTATAGCTCTTGCCCTTCCAGCAAACCATTGTTTGCTTGCAATGCTTTAATAAACGCATTGGCAAATACTGAATGATCACCGCCGCCGCCATCCATAACTGGCTTCAAGCCACCCGAGGTCAGCACGGTTCTGGATTTGGCTTTTAGCATCGCTTTTAGCCATTCTGATTTTTTATCCTGCCCCATCCCGACATCCAACCGAGCCAGGGACGAGCGTGTCATCGCCCCAGAATAACAAGAATCCGCTACAATCATAATATGCTTAGACGCCATTGAATTTAATATATCCGTAATAGAAACGGTGGAGATCCAGTTGGCGTTATTATCGGCATCCGCATCAATGGGTAACCAATGTCCGCGCATATTCACCTCATCTAACTCTCCATGCCCAGCGTAATAAATGAGCAAGTTATCATTTTCAGTTAATTTCCCGCGTAATTCATTCATGGCAGACAGTATTTGATACCGATTGGCATCAATGAGTAATTTGGTTGTAAAGCCGTATTTGCCACTTAATATTTTATCCACCTCACGCGCATCGTTGGCAGGGGTATCTAATTGAGGGATTTTTTCATAATGATTATTTCCGATGACCAACGCATAATAATGGCCTAAATCGATATTTTTCCACGGATTCTCAATAGTTGTCGGTGCGGCATCGTCATTACTGCGCTGGCTACCCATTGCCCCGCCCTCAAGCGCCAATAAAAACTCCAGACTCGCGCGCGCGCCATTCTTGTCGATAGCCACTACGTTAACCGGGGTTTTTTCACCTTTAATACCAACCGTACTTTTAAAAATACCTTTATCGTCCAAGGCATTTTTAACATCGTTAACCATCACCGACATAATGCCGGCAGGGGCATTTACTTTGCCAATAATATCGCGTTCTTTAACTAAAGAGCGCATCGTAACGGTAGGTGTGCCGCGCACCAATACAAACGGCGGATCAATAATCTCAATGACTGGTTTTTGAGTAGTCGTTACCGTCGCAGAAGATTTTTGTAACGTTTGAATTTGTTGCTCATATTTTTGTTTTTCCGTTTCCAATTGACTAATAACTGTTTGCGATTTTTGACGCTCACTTTCGCTTGCCGCCAACTGTTGTTGCATCTGCGCCAGCGATTGTTGATCCGCTGAATTTTTAACGGTTTTGGAAGTCGCCTCGCTTGCTGACTTGTTCGCCGCCAACAATTGTTTTTCCGTATTCGCCAAACGGGCTTCAGCATCCAGTAGCTTTAATTGACTATCATTGCTAGCGGTTTGCTGTGATTTCAGTTGCTCGGTTATTTGTTTGGCACGTTTCTCGGTTTCCTCAAGCTGTTGGCTTAAATTCGTCACTTTTTGTTGGTATTGCGATTCTAAGCTGGCCACTTTTTGTTGCTGCGCAGCCAACTCACCGTCTTTTTCATGGAGAACTTTCTCCAGGCGAGAGCCTTCCTGCGCATTACCTTGGGATTGCGCAAGCGCCAACTTAGATTGCGTTTGATTGCGCTCGCTTTGGTCATTTTGCAATTTTTCTAGGCTTTGTTTTAGCTGTTGTTGGTTGGTCGCCAATTTTTCAGATAACGCTTTCGATTCATCCCGACTATTTTTCAGCGAGCTTTTTAACAGTTTAATTTCTTCCACCAGCTCATTATTATCCGCAGAATTTAGGGTGGCGGCGTAAGCTATATGTTCCTTGTCAAGACCGGATGCTTTTTGATACCACTCCATGGCAACGCCTAAGTTCTTTTCAACGCCTAAGCCTTTTTCGTACAAATAGCCTAAATTGATTTGTGCGCGGCTATTGCCTTGCGCCGCCGCTTTACGATACCACTCTGCTGCGGCCTTATAGTCAGGCGGCAAACCCTGACCTTTTGCATAAATTTCGCCAACATAGGTTTGCGCTTCCGCGTCGCCGCCCTCTGCTAGAGGTAACCAGGTTTGTAGGGCGCTTGCATAATTGGCGCGATCATACGCAACATATTCCCCACCGCGGACTTCACATTCCAACGCGGAGGTTTTAACTGCCCTGCGCGCGGTCAAATAGGTCATTTTTGACCCTAAGCGCCGAATTTGCCCAGGCAATAAACAATCAACGACAAACAATTTATCGGCATCGCCCATACGCTCAACGCGGGCAATATCAGCGCTACGACGCTCCAGATCAGCCGGATCACTAACGCAGCCTACCAATAAGGTCAACACAATTGTTTGGACTAACGAAGCTGTTTTTATCATAGCGGTATCCCTAAAATATCAATTATCCAAGCCTTTAGACGCATTTTCCAAATCAGGAGTCCCGGTACAATGCGCAAAATCTTTTACCACCAACGTGCGTTCAAGTTCCTTAAGTGGATAGCCTAATTCAAGCAATTTTCTAATCACAGTAGCATGCGTTAATTCCGATGGATTACGATTAACGTCCTCGGCCGCTGCCATCACATCAAATATCTGCTTGCCTCGACTCACAAACAGCGCCTTACGATTGCTTAAGCCTTGATTTTCCAATGCTTCTATAAAATTTAATTGCGTGGCAAAAGCTGAATTTTCTAACCATTCAATTTTTACCGGTGCTGGCGATTTTTCGCTGTTAATGCGTTTTATTTGTCGGTAATGGTCTGCCTCGTGAATCAAGGTACTGGCTAATTCTGGAATGCTCAGCTTTTCGTTTAACACCATAAAAAAGCCTTCATAATAATATTGGCCTTCCCGAATGATGCAGCCTTCACCAGATTCACCATAATGCAATTCATTTAAAGCCGTTAAGCGAATTTTGCCTTGCTTAGCTAATTCGGCAATTTCGGGCTTAAACTCTTGACCTATTGCCGTTTTTAAAGCCAACTCTATCGCTTGCCTAAGATTGATTCGATGTGCAATTGACAGCGGCAAATCCTGCACCGGCGGATGCTGACTGAAATAAAATTTGCTAATGGCATTGGCATTAGCACTTAAACACGTTAAACCAAATACGACAATCGTAAGGTTAATCAATCCCCAGCCATTAAACTTGAACAGGTGCTTACGAAGTAACACCACACTAACTGTTACCCAGCATTTAGATTGTTTGTAAATTGTAATAGCACATATCAACTCACCCGCGAGTCCGTTAATCATCTTCATCATCACCTGTATTAAACTCATTAAACCCAATCGAGTTGCCTGGGCTTTTTAGTTTTTAGTCGCCTCAAACTGCCGCTAATTTATTCCTTAGGAATGGCAATTTAATAACATGCCATTTTACAACCCTCTCCCCAGCCCTCGCCCTGAAGGGAGAGGGCGTAAAGTTTCGGGAGCAATTTATCGTTCATTCCTTAATAATAGGACGGAAACGCGTTTCATTATCATGACGATTAATTAATTTAGCCTTAATTTTCAATGCACTGTCTGTTTCTAATTTTTTACCGCTATTATTAAGCACAACAGTAGACCGTGTATTCGATGAATCATAAATTTGTAACGTCTGGTTCAGCCATTCACCATAGATATATTTTTTTTTGCCTTTTCCATCAAACAAATAGCCCACTATTTGCCGATCACCGGTTTTTTCAACCACTAAATAAACATATTTACTATTAAGGCTGCCATGTAATTCGTATTGGCGATTTTTTTGTGTATTTTTTAATTGAAGCTGACGGTCATCACTTAACTTATACCGTAATGGTTGCTCAACTTTTATTGGCACATTACTCAGCGCCTTAATGTCCGGAATTTGAAGCTCCCTTTCATGGTTTAGCTGCTGAATTTCCGTGGCGGCTGGCAGTGTTTCAGATATTGCCGTTGTAGGTGATGGTTGCAGCACCTCTGAAACAACGTGTTGTTTGCCCTCCGCAGATTGTTGATCATCACTGGAAATAACAACATTCGCCAACATCACCTCGTTAGCTTGGCTTTCTTGTGTTAAAAAAAATATCAGGCTAATTGACAGTGAACATAACATTTGCAATGATTTTAGCCACATGGTTAGTCACCGGCATCAATATTGCCGCTGCCAGTAATCCGAGGTTCAACTTTTTTGGGGTTACCAAAGTAAGTAATGTCGCCACTGCCGGTAATGCTGGCCTTCAGTAAGTTTTTTGCCGCGACCTCAATGCTAGCTGACCCTGTAATGCTCAAATCGGCTTGATCGGCAATCAAATTTCTAGCCTTCACGTCACCTGATCCGCTGATTTCAGCCAAGAATTCCCCCGCCTTGCCTTGGGCATTCACGGTACCGCTGCCACTCATATTAAGTTTAAAAGACTTTTCATTAAGCTCTCGCAAATCAACATCACTCGCGCCATCCTGAATAAGCGCTTTTAAATTAGGCCCGATTAACTCAACAATCAAAGGCAATTGCGCTTGATAGTTTTTATTGGCGCTAATAACTAACACCCCGTGACTGACTTCGGTCTTAATTATCGGCAATAAATTGTTGTCCCCCGTTACTGCACATTGCGTATTCTGACCGCGCCGATAATTAACATTGATACTACCTTCAATCTTTATGCTTTGAAAATCATCGATTTGTCGCTTGTCTTTGCCCATAACGCCTGAACCTTTAAGCATATCTGAATTATTTTCACCATAAACGACACCATCAATAACGTTTTTGCCCGTATATGATTGGCTTGCAACCGGTAGAGAAACGCACGCCAACGTTAGCAAGAGCCATACGCCTATCTGTTGAATAGGGTTTAATTGATTGCACTCAGGTTTTTCTATTTGATGGTTCATAAATCACCCTATTTTTAAAGTTTTAATTACCTTCCTGCACAAACTATTGACAGACTAACCGGCACTATAAAACTGCACGCGTCGATTTGCTTCATCCTCTGGACTGTATCCTGGTAAAGGCTTGGATTCTCCCAATCCCCTAGATTGCAAACGCGTCGTGGCAATTTCAAAATTTTTGCTTAAATAATGTTTAACGGCATCTGCACGGCGTTGTGATAATATTTTATTGTAACTATCTGATCCTGCCGAATCAGTATGCCCTTCGATGACTATACGTTTATTAGCATACTGATCCAAGGTTAACATTTTGCCGACTTCTTCGAGGAACGGCTTAGATTCTTCCAAAATATCGTCGGAATTATAGGCAAATTTAATGGGCAAACCGATGCTGGTTAATTCTGCGCTGGCGTTTGAATTACCGGCACTTTCATGCGCCACCGCTTTACTCTTAGGTGCAGGAGACGCTTTTTTACCAAAACTAATTGAACGCATTTTTATACCGGATGACGCACCGGATTCCTCACCGAATAACACCCTTCCCATTTCTTCAGCACTCGGGGGATGATCATAAATTTGCACTTGTTCCGCCTGTAAGGGTGTCGCTTGCAATGCCAATAAAAAACTGGCGGTGGCCAAAAGGGGTTTAAAAATTTTCATAATGGTTCTCTCTTTAAGGGTTGGATATGATTGAGGCCGCAATAGAACCGACTTCAATAGCTATTTTCTTATTTATTTGGGCTGCCAGCGAATTAATTTACCCGCAGGGTCAAAAAATACCATTTGCGTTTGATATTCCCAAGATTCTCCCCATGTGCCTTTGGTAGTCCCCACGCAACTCCAACAGGGACGTCCCCAGGCCGCTTTAACTTGCTCCATTGTCATGCCGGCGTTTAGATAACCTAGCCTGACCAATTCCACTGTCTTGCTATCCCATTCGGGATGTTCAGCCAGCATGTCTTCACGTCGCGACGGCGCATTTTCACAAGCTACGAGGAGTAAACTACTTAAAATTAGAATTAAGGCTTTCATGTTCATTCTCTAATCAATGGATAACGTAGTCAGCGGCAGCTTTAATGGCATAGCTTGCCATCTTGCTTTCATCAAATTGCCCGTCTTTGGTAAAAAACAACACATCCGCAGGAATGGGTTTATTGCTGGCAATGGCTCGAATTTTATCAGTACCCGCAGGAGCGCCAATATCCAGGGTAAAATTTGCACCTTTGGGTGGAATGTTATAGTTTTTTCCAGGTTTGCAGAAGTTATCATTTTGATAAGCATTCGGAAACAATGTCTCTATTTTTCCTTGCGAATTAATCACCACCATTCGGACATACATCGGGTCACTCACTGAAAAATTAATTTTTAAGGTTTCACCTATTTTATAGTCTGATTTTTCAGTGGCTATTGTTAAAGTCCCCGTGCTTTTTTCTGT
This sequence comes from Methylococcaceae bacterium, assembly GCA_013141155.1. Classification (GTDB taxonomy): domain Bacteria; phylum Pseudomonadota; class Gammaproteobacteria; order Methylococcales; family Methylomonadaceae; genus SXIZ01. The sequence continues at coordinate 13,912 of JABFRM010000091.1, forward strand.
AGCAGCCGTTACCGCCGGTGGTGGGCTGGCGATACTAGGCGTTGAAATTTCAGCAACCGTGTTCTTAACTGCCCCACTGTTTAAGTTATTACGCCTCTGCCTGGTGGCGGCATTAATCGGCAAGTTCTCATATAGCGCCAAATACAAAGTTTGATCTAATTTAGTTGAATTAAGCCCTTGTTTTTGAATAAAACTTTGCAGAGCGCTTTGGGTATTACCATCCATCTGACCACTTACCGCCACATTAAAGCCGTGCAGATATAATAGTTCTTGAATTTTAGCCAATTGTTGTGCCGGCGTTAGCGCGTAATAATTGGCCAAAACTTGATCAATTACGATAGCGTCTTTAGTAGCACCTGGAATTAAACGCCAGTAAGGTAAGCTTTGGTAGCGTCCAATAATTTGGATCATACTGAGTTGCACTAAAAGCCTTACCGCCGCATGTCTGCCTTGCACTTTTTTAATTTCACCCCTCGCCCCAAAAGTAGCACTTTTGATCGTAAAGCCAATGCTGTCACTCTTAGTTGCCTTATGTAATTTAATGCCATTAACTGCTTGGATACGGGGGATTCCCGTGAAAGTCTTAAAATCAATCAAATTAAAATCCAATGTCACACTCGACAATGAAGACTTTGCTTGATCGGCAAATTCAAGTCCGTAGTCTTTGCCAATTTCTATATCCACATTCATAGAATCATTATCTGTTACCAGGCCACGGTCAAATTCAGTGATTCCACCCGAAAGCACCACTTCCGGTAAATTTTTATCCCCATAATTTGAGTATCCCGTATTCGCGGTATTAGTCATAAATTCAGGCTCGTAAGGAATATATCGAATGTTACCGCCTATGCCATTCAGTGCACTTTTTACCATTTCAGTAATATCTCGTGGAATTTCAGCACTGGTCGCTACTGACGTTCCGGTATTGTCGAGAATATCTTTGGTCATGATCTTTAGGGAATTATTGCTATAAATAGTACTCATAAGCCCTAACTGATCAATTGCCTGCTGGTAAATTGTTATTTTCGCTTCTGGTAAGGTTTCATCCAACCCAATATCGGCATTTTGCGGATTTAATCCGCAACTAACTAACAACATCGGCAATGAAATTATTTGAAAGCTTTTTCGTATTGTTTTTATGTTTATCATGAGTGTTCCTTTCATATTAACTATCACCGAGGCATTTTAAATTCCGTAGGGTTATTTTGTTTTCATTGTGTTTTTGTCACAGAGGGAAACCGCGCCCTTATTGTCAGTGGCATTAATAATGGTGGTGTTCTTTATGTTTGCACCTGGGCCAAAAACTTGATTGCCCACGCCACAATTAACAATCACTTTTTTAGAGCCTCGTAATGCTTTTGCCATAGCATTACGAGTAATAAACTCGATATTGGGTGTCAAAGTCAAATCATCATTAATATCTTCATCTAAGCTAATGCCATCTTCGAGGTCACCAGCCGCGTATACAAAACCACTTGATAAACAAGCCAGAAGCAAAGAAATATACAATTTTTTCAACATGACCATCCCCTTTTATATTAAATTTTGCCGCTAACCCAACTTATTTACTGCTTAAAAACAGCCGCTAGACAACTACAATTTAGCCCTTACTCTATAACAACCGAACCAACATTGGCTTTAGCGTCGCCTATGAAACCGCCGTTTGCAGTGTTGGTTACGTTTTGGTTGCGTGATGAATTGCTGATGGTTGAGTTTTGCACGGTTGAACCTTTAATTTGATTCGAACCGACGTTGGCGGTTGCATCGCCGATAAATCCAGCATTAGCTGTGTTGGTTACGTTTTGGTTACGTGAAGAGTTGCTGATGGTTGAGTTTTGGACGGTCGAGCCTGCTGCGAATGCAACGCCTGAAAGTGTGGCGAATAAAGCAACAGCAGCAATGGATGTATGTAATGTTTTCATGGGTGTTTCCTCTTGGTTTTGGTTAAGTCCGGGTTAATTTAGCCGGATTTTTTAAAATATTAGGTGAACAATTACCGTGGTTAAGGTGAATTGTTCACCATTGAATGACGTTAGTTTTTATTCCACTACATTCGAACCAACATTGGCTTTAGC
>JABFRM010000121.1 GCA_013141155.1 Methylococcaceae bacterium
GATAGATGCTGAGGGCGTTATTACCAATTATGTGACTATACAAGAAGATGTTACCCAAACTCGGCTACTGGCTGAAAAACTGTCCTATCAAGCATCGCATGACTCATTAACCAATTTGATTAATAGGCATGAGTTCGATTTAAGGTTGGATCGGGTCACCACCACCGCCCATGATAGCGATTCCGAACACGCTTTATGTTACATAGATTTGGATCAATTTAAGATCATTAACGACACATGCAGCCATGCAGCAGGTGACGAGTTATTACGTCAAATCAGTACGCAATTATCCCGCGTTATTCGGCGCAGAGATACCTTAGCGAGGCTCGGGGGGGATGAGTTTGCTATTCTGATGGAACATTGCCCGCTTGAGCAAGCGGAAGCGACCACGCAAAAAATCCATCAAATGGTGGAGCAATTCCAATTTCAGTGGGAAGACAAAAGCTTTCGCATCGGCGTGAGTATTGGCCTGGTGGTTATCAACACCCGCAATGGCAGCTCCAACACGCATCTCAAACAAGCTGATATGGCATGTTATATTGCCAAATCAACGGGTCGCAACCGAACCCATATTTATCGCGAAGATGATAAGGCCCTAATGCAGCATCATGGCGAAATGAACTGGGTGGAAAGAATTAATCGCGCCTTAGAAGAAGATCTTTTTTGCCTTTACACGCAAGCTATCGTGCCTTTAACTTGTATGGAAGGCGAATATTGCGAGATTTTAATTCGGATGAAAGACGCTGACGGTAGCATAATCGCCCCAAATGCTTTCTTGCCGGCTGCTGAACGTTACCAACTGTCTCCTAAAATTGATTGCTGGGTTATTAAGCATGTTTTCGATTATTTTAACCAAAATCCTGATCGACTAAATAGCTTAGCTTTGTGTTTTATTAACCTATCCAGTTCAAGTTTAACTGATCAAAAAGTATTGCATTTTATTGAAAATAAAATTAAACAATCGAGCTTGCCTGCACAAAAAATTTGTTTTGAAATCACCGAAACGGCTGCAATTGCGAATTTAACCCTTGCCACCGAATTTATCAATCGCTTAAAAGAATATGGCTGTAAATTCAGCCTAGATGATTTTGGTAGTGGCTTATCCTCTTTCGCATACCTCAAAAACTTGCCGGTTGATTTTCTCAAAATTGATGGTTTTTTCATAAAAGATATTAAACATGATTTAGTTGATTTTGCGATGGTAAAATCAATCAATGATATTGGTCATATTATGGGTAAAAAAACCATTGCCGAATTTGTTGAAAACGAAGAGGTTCTACATATTTTACAAGCGTTAAATGTTGATTTTGCCCAAGGCCACTTTACCGGCAAACCAAGATCAATTTATGAAGGGGAATCTCCTGCAAGTTGCCTGATAATGAAGCGGCAATGTGATCTGACTAGCGGCGGCATTTAAAATGCTTGCTTGCCTAGTAACGGATTAAACAATGTCAGCATTGTTTGCTGTTGTTGCTAGCAGGCTTATGGTATTATCAGTGGTTTTAATTGCTTGGAATTACCAATAGATGTCAAAAGAAGACCAAATTGAAATGGAAGGGAAAGTCATCGATACGCTTCCTAATACGATGTTTCGTGTTGAGCTTGAGAATGGGCACATTGTAACAGCGCACATTTCTGGAAAAATGCGTAAAAACTACATCCGGATTTTAACTGGCGATAAAGTTAAAGTTGAAATGACGCCTTATGATTTAACTAAAGGCCGCATCACTTTCAGAATGCGCTAATCCGATAGGGTCACGGAAAAGCGCAAGTGTTCTTAAAGCTTAATATTCTGACAAGGACGCCAATTCTTTGCTTTCTATTGTAAAGCTAAGTTCATTGTTTTGTACATAGATCCGCACATGCCCACCATGAGCCAATTTCCCAAACAGTAAATCATTGGCCAATGGCTTTTTAATCTTTTCCTGAATTAAACGCGCCATCGGCCTAGCGCCCATTTTAGGGTCGCAGCCATGTTCTGCAAGCCATAGGCGCGCATCAGCTTCTAACATTAACGTAACGTCCTTCTCCAGCAAAATCGCTTCCAGTTCAAAAATAAACTTATCCACCACAAAACCAATGATGGCAATATCGAGTGGTTTAAATTGGATAATGGCATCTAAACGGTTACGGAACTCCGGTGAAAACCCTTTTTCAATCACTTTCATACTATCCGTTGCATGGTCTTGATGGGTAAAGCCAATAGAAGCGCGACTACCTTCTTCTGCGCCCGCATTGGTGGTCATCACTAAAATAATATTGCGAAAATCAACTTTGCGCCCGTTGTTATCAGTTAAGGTACCATGGTCCATCACTTGCAGTAGTAAGTTAAAAACATCAGGATGGGCTTTTTCAAGTTCATCCAATAACAATACCGCATGTGGATGCTTATTAACTTGTTCAGTTAATAATCCGCCTTGATCATACCCAATGTAACCGGGTGGCGCACCAATCAAGCGTGACACCGTATGGCGCTCCATATATTCGGACATATCCAGACGGATCAATTCCAGCCCTAGCACCTTGGCTAATTGCCGCGTCACTTCGGTTTTACCAACCCCTGTTGGGCCTGCAAATAGAAACGAGCCAATGGTTTTGTGGCTGTCACGTAAGCCAGCGCGAGACAGTTTTATTGCTGATGCCAACGCTGAAATAGCTTCCTCTTGACCAAACACCAGCATCTTTAAATTTTTCTCCAGATTTTCTAATTTATCCTTATCATTTGATGATACTGATTTAGCGGGAATACGGGCAATTTTGGCGATAATTTCTTCAATTTCTGGGGTATCAATAAGTTCTTTACGGTCTTTTAAAGCCAGTAGCTGTTGTTTTGCACCCGCCTCATCAATCACATCAATGGCTTTATCGGGTAAATGTCTGTCGGTGATATACCGATCCGCCAATTCTGCCGCGACCCGCAACGCTTCAGCGGTATACTTGACAGAATGATGCGCTTCAAATCTTGATTTCAACCCTTTCAAAATCAGGATAGTATCTTCAACAGACGGTTCAAGCACATCAACTTTTTGGAATCTACGCGCTAAAGCATGATCTTTCTCGAAAACGCCGCGATATTCTTGATAAGTGGTCGAACCAATACACCGCAATTGTCCAGAGGCCAATACGGGCTTAATGAGATTAGATGCGTCCATAACACCGCCAGATGCAGAGCCTGCGCCGATAATAGTATGCACTTCATCTATAAACAGTATCGAACGCGGCTCTTTTTTAAGCTGACTTAATAAAGCTTTTAGCCGTTTTTCAAAGTCACCTCGATATTTGGTTCCCGCAACCAACGCGCCTAAATCTAATGAGTAAATGACATGATCCAACAAGACATCAGGAACTTCTTTTTCGACAATTCGTTTAGCCAACCCTTCAGCAATAGCGGTTTTACCTACGCCTGCTTCCCCCACCAGCAAGGGGTTATTTTTTCGACGGCGACATAAGATTTGAATGGTGCGCTCAATTTCAAGCTCACGCCCGATTAAAGGATCGATTCGACCTTGTATCGCTTCTTCATTGAGATTAGAGGCATACTTCTGTAGTGGCGAAGCATTGGCTTCAGACGCCTCAGATTCGGCTTCTGAAAATGGCTCATGATGATCTTCCGCACCTGGATTTTGTTTGGATACCCCATGCGCCAAGTAATTCACCACATCTAACCGAGTCACATCCAGTTTACTCAGCAAATAAACGGCATGGGAATCCTGCTCGCTAAATAAAGCGACAAATAGATTAGCGCCAGTAACCTCTTTTTTATCAGTCGCTTGCACATGAAAAACTGCTCGCTGTAAAACCCGTTGAAAGCCTAAAGTTGGCTGCGTTTCACGTTGCACCCCTTTAGGGATCAAGGACATGGTTTGATCAATAAATTGCACCAATTCGCGACGCAACAAGGCTATGTCACAGCCAACAGCATTAAGCACGGGTTCGGCAGAAGCGTTATCGAGCAATGCTAATAATAGATGCTCAACCGTAATAAATTCATGTCGTTTCTCATGCGCATACTTAAAGGCATTATTCAACGAAACTTCCAGTTCTTTACTTAACATAAGCTCTCCAATTGTCTTAGGCTTCTTCCATCGAACACATTAAGGGATGATGATGTTCACGAGAATATTCATTTACGATATACACTTTGGTCTCCGCAACGTCTTTAGAAAATACCCCGCAGACCCCAACGCCCTGTGTATGCACTTGCAACATCACTTGTGTTGCTTTTTCTTCAGGCATATTAAAGAAATTTTTTAAAACATCCACCACAAAAGCCATGGGTGTAAAATCGTCGTTTAACAACATTACGCGGTAAAGCGGCGGCTTTTTTAACTTCGGCTTTGCCTCTTGCAAGGCTAAACCACCATCGTCATGGTAAGGATCGAAATCAGTCATACACTAATACTTTAACAAGATTGCAATGGTTAGATTTTAGCATAACGGAAACCTCCGCAAGGTCTAATTTTTTAGGGATAACCATCTAATTTGTGATTCCCATCACATAATACTTGAGACAACTTATCGTCAAGGTTTGTTGCAAAACACTTTAAAAAATATTTACAAAAACAACTTGCCCTCTTAAGGAATTCACATGACCAATGCCCGTTTAGTGCTAGCCTCCAGCTCACCTTATCGACTGGCGTTATTAAAGACCCTGAAAGTTGATTTTATTGCCGACTCTCCCGAGGTTAACGAAGCGCCGCTAAGCGCAGAAATGCCCGCACAATTGGCTACACGCCTAGGTATTGCTAAAGCACACGCGTTACAACATCGTTATCCGCAACATTTGATCATCGGTTCAGATCAAGTTGCGGCTCTGCATAATCAATTTTTATCTAAACCTGGGGATCGCGACACAGCTATCCGGCAATTACAATTGGCTTCCGGTCATTGTGTTGAATTTTTTACCAGCGTGTGTGTCTTAAACACCAACACTGGCGACTACTTAACCGATATGGATACTACCCGCGTTTATTTCAAGGCCTTAACTTTAACGCAAATTGAACGTTATATCGACCTGGACACGCCTTTTGATTGCGCAGGCAGCTTTAAAGCAGAAAGCTTAGGCATTGCACTGTTTGAAAAAATCGTCAGCGAAGACCATAACGCTTTAATTGGCTTGCCGCTCATAAAATTATGCGCGCTTTTAGAAAAACTTCAATTTAACATTTTATAAGTATTGTTTTCATCTCAATACGCCATCAGAAACTGGAATATCCTCTGTTACAATAACTCCAAAACGAACTTATCGCAGTCACTGTAGTCACAAGCCTAACAGCCCTGCCCGCTTTCTACACTGGATTTTATACATGTTTATCCTAAAACTCTCGCTATTCAGCTTTATCCTGCTCTTTAACAACCCGCTTTTTGCCGTGGGTGCAGAAAATTTATTGCGTGCCGAACAAGCCTTTAAAGTTTCTGCAAAATTATTAACACCTGAACAATTGGAGCTTAAATGGGACATCAGCGAGGATTATTATTTATACCGCGATAAAATTGTCGTGTCCTCAAAAACGCCAGGCGTTGAAATTGGCACATTAGATTTACCAGTAGGTAAAAATAAGCATGATGATAATTTTGGTGACATGGTCATCTATCGCAATACTGTCAGTGTCAAAGTCCCTGTCAAGCACACAGGCAATATCACCACTTTCAAACTACAAGTGCAACATCAAGGCTGTGCCGATGTAGGTGTTTGTTACCCGCCGCAAAAAAACCTGTTTGACTTAAACTTACCTGCCGCGAAACCCAACGCACAACTTAATCCCTTACAAGCATTAACTAACGGCTTGCCCCCCGCATCAATACAAAACGACTTGTTACCGGCCGAACAAGCCTTTCAGTTTTTTGCCAGCATCAAAGATGCCCATACTTTACATGTCAACTGGATTATCGCTGAAGGGTATTATCTTTACCGTGAAAAAATACAATTAACCTTAAAAGAAACGCAAGGTGTTACTTTAGAAACCGTTGAAATCCCACACGGTAAGCCGCAGCATGATGAAGCTTTCGGCAATGTGGAGATTTTTTATCACGAATTGGACTTTGACCTACCGTTAAGCCGCACCTCGCAAGCGCCACTGACGCTGAATTTGCAAGCCAGCTTTCAGGGCTGTGCCGAGCGCGGCGTATGTTATCCGCCTATGCAGCAAACCATTCCCATCAACTTACCTGCGGCGCTCAATAATGTTGCGTCAACTATTACTCCGCCAGCCACCACACCACTATCTGAGCAAGATCAAATTATCCAAGCGTTGCATAAGGATTCCCTTATGCTCACGCTGTTAAGTTTTTTTGGTTTTGGTTTACTGTTGGCATTTACCCCGTGTATCTTCCCGATGATTCCGATTTTATCGGGCATAATCGTGGGGAAAAACCGCGAGGTTACAACCCTAACCGCATTTTTACTTTCCTTAAGTTACGTATTGGCCAGTGCAGTCGCTTATACCGTGTTTGGCGTATTGGCGGCGTTATTTGGCAATAATTTGCAGGCAACTTTTCAACAACCTTGGATTATTGCGTTATTCAGTGCAATTTTCGTGTTGCTGGCGTTGTCCATGTTTGGATTTTATCATCTGGAATTACCTAAAGCTTTTCAGGTGCGCCTGCATAATTCCAGTGAAAAATTTCGCAACCATTCCTACTGGGGTGCTGCGATTATGGGCGTCCTATCCTCCCTAATTGTAGGTCCTTGTGTTGCCGCGCCACTTGCGGGTGCGCTTATTTTCATTGGGCAAACCGGTGATGCACTGCTGGGTGGCTCGGCCTTATTTATGATGGGTTTAGGTATGGGCGTACCATTGTTAGCTTTAGGGGCATCGGCAGGCAAATTGTTACCCAAAGCAGGACGCTGGTTAAATATCACCAAGGCCGTATTCGGGGTATTAATGTTAGCGGTAGCGGTGTGGATGTTGGAACGCATTGTTCCTGCCTCTGTCAGCATGTTACTTTGGGCAATGTTATTGATTATCCCTGCCATTTACTTACGCGCACTGGACAACTTGCCTGAATCCAGCTCTAACTGGAGTCGTTTATGGAAAGGGCTAGGCTTAATAATGTTAATTTACGGTGTCATACTGTTGGTCGGGCTTAGCGCGGGCAACACCAATCCGCTTAAACCGCTTCAAAATCTGAATATCAATAAGCCCGCCCAAACCAGCACCACATTAGTCTTTAAGCGTATTCGTTCCAATGCCGAACTGGATAGGGTGATTCAACAAGCCAGCGCCAATAAACAAATAGTTATGCTGGATTTTTATGCGGACTGGTGTATTTCCTGTAAAGAAATGGACGCTTACACCTTTTCAGATCCCAATGTGCAGCAGCGCCTAAACAATATGGTACTGGTACAAGCCAATGTGACCGATGCCACTGACGATGACTTTGCCTTACTGAAACGTTTTAACCTCATTGGCCCCCCTGCTACGTTGTTTTTTGGGCTTGACCAAACTGAACAAGCCGCTTATCGGGTGATTGGCTTTAAAGATGCCGCGCAGTTTTTAGCGGGTATTAAAACATTGTAAGTGGCTAGTAGATTTACCAGAACACAGCTTAAACCGGCTTCAAAGCCTGCAATTGACTACTCAAAACCCACCAGGCACCCAGCACACCTAGCGCAGAAGCAATTCCAATCAGGCTAAGGGTTTCGGCATAATCTAAAAAAACCAAATTAAATTGTCCTGTGTATTGTTCCGACAATTGTTGCACTGGCTGCCTTAAAAACAACAAAAATACGGTCACGATAAACCAGGCGGCAATACTCGCCAAAAAACCTAACCAAAACCCCGTATATAAAAATGGCCTGCGAATAAAAGCATGTGTGGCACCTACCAATTGAGTAATCTGCACTTCTTCACGCCTACTTTGCAATTCCAGGCGAATGGTGTTGCCTATAATTAATAACACGGCAAAACCGAATAACAAACTGAGCAAAAATACCGTGCGCTTCGCCAAACTGATAATGGCGCGCAAACGCTTAACCCATTGCAATTCGGATTTAGCCAAATCAACTTCCGGCAAGCTCTCTAGCTGACTCTGCAAGGTTTGCACGCCTCGTTCGTCTTCCAAAGCGTTTTTGGGTAGCACCAATAACACGGTGGGTAATGGATTTTGCTCCAACGTATTAACCGCTTCTCCATAGCCGCTATTGGCTGTAAATTCTGCCAATGCTTGTTCAGGGGTAATTAATTGCACCGATTCAACCAACGGATCAAGCTTAAGCTGTTCCTGTAATGCAGACGCCTTTGCCGCAGTTACCGTCGCCTTTAGAAATACGGAAATCTGATTGGTTGCCTCTACATTACCCGTTAGCTGCTGAAAATTTTTAACCATTAAATAAAAACTGCTCGACAAAGCCATACTAATCGCCAGCACCAATACTGTCATCATAAATGCTGCGGGGGCACGCGTAAGCCGCCCCAGACTGGAAAACAGCGCATGGGCATGGGCATCAAGATAAGCATGGAGCTTTGAATTAAGCCCAGGTTGCATTGTTACACCGTGTACACCGGTCTTTTTAGGGAGTGGCGCTTTATCTTTGACCATGTTTTTATTCCTTAACCAAACGACCCTGATGCAACTTGATCACCCGTTGTCCCATCCGGTTAATTAAGTCTATATCATGGGTCGCAATAAGAATGGTGACGCCAACTTGAGTAAATTGCGTAAACAGCCGCATAATTTCAGTCGATAACTCTGGATCCAGATTGCCAGTGGGTTCATCTGCCAAAATCAGCGCAGGCTTATTGACGACGGCGCGGGCAATCCCCACACGTTGTTGCTCGCCACCCGACAACGCATGCGGATACTTATGTTCTTTCCCTAACAAAGCCACTTTATCCAAAGCCGCCCTAACGCGCTTGGCTATATCTTGATAACTGTAACCGGCAACAATCATCGGCAAAGCCACATTATCAAACACGGTACGATCTTGCAGTAATTTGTAGTCCTGAAAGATCAAACCCATTTTCCGGCGCAGATAAGGGATTTGCGCCTCGGTCAATTTACTGAGATTTTGACCATCAAGCTGAATCTGGCCATGCGTTGGTTGTTCAATAGCCGCCGCCAACTTCAGTACGGTACTTTTTCCGGCACCTGAATGTCCGGTTAAAAACACCATTTCCCCTGGCTGCAAATGGAAATTGATGTCCAGTATCGCATCGCCGCCCTCATAGCGTTTACTTACATGGTCAAATTTAAGCATACGCTACTCATCTTTAACAAATAAAGCATCAACAAACGCTGCCGCATCAAAGTCTTGCAAATCATCAATTTTTTCCCCAATACCAATATAGCGGATGGGGAGACCAAATTGTTTCGCCAGCGCAAAGATAATGCCACCTTTTGCGGTGCCATCCAGCTTAGTCAACACCAAGCCCGTCAGTGCCACGGTTTCATTAAACTGCTTGGTTTGCGACAAGGCATTTTGCCCCGTGCCAGCATCCAACACCAACAAAACCTCATGCGGCGCGGTGTCATCCAGTTTACCCATAATCCGTTTGACTTTCTTCAACTCTTCCATCAAATTCGATTTCGTGTGCAAACGCCCGGCGGTATCAGCAATCAACACATCCACACCTTTTGCCTGCGCTGACTGCACACCGTCATAAATCACTGAGGCAGAATCAGCACCGGTATGTTGCGCGACTACGTGAATGTTATTACGTTCCCCCCAAACCTGCAACTGCTCAACCGCCGCCGCTCTGAAAGTGTCCCCAGCCGCTAACATCACGCTATGACCTTGCGCTTGCAGGCGTTTGGCGATTTTACCGATAGTGGTGGTTTTGCCTGCGCCATTAATGCCGACCACCAAAATGACATACGGTGTATCTTGTTTTGGAATCACTAAAGGTCGGCTGCACGGCTCCAGCATTTCTAACAATTCTTGCTTTAACGCCGTGGTTAAGGCTTCAGCATTCCCCAATTGCTGCCGCTCGGTTTTTTCAGTCAAACGCCTAATAATACCCGTCGTTGCCTCCATACCAATATCTGCCATGATCAAACTGGACTCAATTTCTTCCAGCAAATCTGCATCAATTTTGCGTTGGCCTATATGCAGGCTGGCTAATACCCCGCCTAACCCTGAACGCGTGTGTTTTAGTTGGGATTTTAAACGTAACAGTAACGAGGCGGGTTCTGGTTCAACATATTGCTCGACATCCGGTACTGCAAGGGCTTTAGGGATGACGACTTTAGTTTTTTGTTCGAGTGCGGAGGGTGCTGATCTGGGAAGTTTTTGTTCGGATTCTAGGACGGTGTAACGGGCGTAGAAGCTGATGGCCAAAAGTGGAAGCATCAAAAGCGCCGCTAAACCTGTACCCAATAGACTCCAAGTATAATTTAACGCATAGAGTGTGCTTAACACATTGGGTTGAATACAAAGTGCTAACAACCCCAACATGCCACCAATAGCAAAAAAACGCTGCCATAATTTTGGCGTAATTTTTACAATGCTGGCTTGCATCCTGAGTGAGAGCCAAAACCATATCCAAAGCACCAAGGCATTCAGCATAAAATGGGGTGCTGGTTGAACACTCACACTCATTTCCATGCCCCAAGTACAAAAAGTACATTCGACTTCCAGCACCACATCAATGAGCAACAATAGCAGCAATAACACACTGATGAGTGTCACGGCTAAGCGGTTTATTCTGACTGAAATTGCAGCCAGATTAAAAATCAACACCAACGATGCAGAAGCAACAAGACTGACGTGATGAATTAGCAATTCTAGATTGGCGCTGTCAAAAAAATCTTTAATTGACCCAATATGAATCGCTTTTTGGAAACTGGCATCATAAAGACCCACGGCAGAGAGCATTGAACACAATGCCAACACCACGCCAACCCACGCTAAACTTCTAAGCACTACCATATCAATTATCCAATTTGAGAAACTGCCAAGAGTTTTTTAAGATCGACCATAACTTTGTAAGGATCAAATCCTGGCGCGTAGTGCATCATTAAATTCCCCAAGGGATCCATGAGTATCAACAGGCCATCTGGCGGGTTCGATTTTTGTAAAGTGTGTATTTTTTGCAATAACGCCGCATTCGCATTCGCTTTTAATAGGCGTGTATCATCCTGCCACCATGTTGTGGCAACATTGGGTTCAACCTCATTTAACAACACAGCTATCCGTCTTATGCGGACTAAATCTTTGCCCATCATCAACAGCAATTGTTTGGTGTCATGTAAAGCTTTTGAACATACCGCAGCACACTCAGCCTTAGGGATGACATTAATCATCACCCAATGTCCCGCCAGTTCTTTCATGTTATCGCGGGAAAACTGATCGAACCCGACAAAATCGGATAATTCAGTGGTGATCGGCGGTGTAATTAACGCGCCGTTATTATTGGTTCTGGCTGCCAGTAACTCAGGATTTTCTTTTAAATACCATGCCATTAGAAAAGGAATAACCGATAAAGCAAAAATCAGTACAATTAAACGTTGATTGTTTTTTTGTTGTGGTGTTTTCATCAAGCCGTTTTTTTAAAGTTAAACCAAAAAAATAACACCGTAAAGGTGAGCGCCAACCCGAACCATTGTACGGCATAAGCGACATGTTGTTCAGGCGGCATGATCGAAGCAGGCTGCCAGACACGCAGAAAACCCTCCGGCTGGGCAGGATCCAGTTCAATTTGAAACGAAAACAACGGATAACCTAAGCTTTTGGCTAATACCGATGCCTCTGCCACTTGCACCACCGCAGGCCAAGTCTTGGTAGGTATTTCAGCCCCCGCTAATTTTATACCGACGCTGGGGAAGCTATTCACGCGCCCGTTTAAGGTCATGGGAGCAGCACTGATCGGTAAACTGGGCAACTTTGTACGATCCACATTTAGGGGCAACCAGCCTCTATTCACCAACACCGCTTTATCCGTACCCACCAAACGGAAAGGTGTCAGCACAAAATAGCCAACCTTACCGTTCGCATGTTGATTGTCAATTAAAAATTGATGCTCACCCTCAAAGTGTCCGGCAACGCTCACAGGCCGATATTTTAACAAGCTTAGGTCATCCGGTATTCTGGCATTCAGCAATAATTCGCCGCCCACCATCATGTGTTGTTGTTGCACTAACATCACCCGCTTTTGATCAGCTCGGTCTAATTGCCAAAACCCCAAGCTTAACAATGTCCCTAACACCGCCATAAAAAAAATCAATGCCCCGGGATTCAGGCGTTTAATGTATTGCGACAGGGTATTAATAGCGAACCTCGTAAGAAGTGATTGGCAATTGAGGCGTTATAGCCGAAAATAAAGGCATCTTAACTGTTTAGCCAATTATATTTATGATCAAAATCCTGATTGTCATCGCTTTTCTATTCATTGTTTTTAATTTGGGGATGGCGTTGTATCATTTGATGAATGCCAAAGATGCCAAACACTCCCAAAAAACGGCTAAAGCATTAACGTTTCGTATTGGCCTGTCGTTGGTATTGTTTATCGCACTGATCATTGCCTTGAGCTTAGGACTGATTAAGCCGCATGGGATCGGTGCCAATATACAACATTTTAATGCTCAAAAAGTGCCTGCTAAACCCTAATGAATGACGGATTGTGTATAACGACTTGGGAACGCGGTCAATAAACTACAGTTCGCCAAAACAAAAAAGGCGCTGCCAAAATGACAACGCCTTGTTTTATTATACTTTAAGATCGCTTAAATCAAATAGACAAAGATAAACAACCCCAGCCAAACCACGTCCACAAAGTGCCAATACCAAGCGGCGGCTTCAAAAGCGAAATGATTTTCAGGTTGGAAATGCCCTTTCCAACTGCGAAAAAGCACAACACTTAAAATAATCGCCCCGACGCAGACATGAAAGCCATGGAAACCGGTCAACATAAAGAAAGTTGAACCGTAAATTCCTGAACCCAAGGTTAAGCCCATTTCCTTATAAGCTTCATGATATTCCATTGCTTGGCAAGCTACAAACGCAAAGCCCAAGGCAACCGTTGCCGCTAAACCTTTAATTAACTGATCGCGATTTTTAGCCAACAAACCATGATGCGCCCAAGTGACCGTCACACCGCTGCTTAATAACAGCAGGGTATTTAATAAAGGCAAGCCAAAAGCACCCATCGGCTCAAACTCTCCGCCGACTTTTCCGGGGCCATTGGTCGGCCAAATGGCTTTAAAATCAGGCCATAAAAATTCCTGCGTCGCCCCACCTATGCCCTCACCACCCAACCAAGGCACGGATAAATTACGGGAATACCATAAGGCACTAAAAAACACCGCAAAAAACATCACTTCAGAAAAAATAAACCACATCATACCCATCCGGTAAGAAATACCGACCTTGGTGCTATACATACCTGATTCACTTTCATTGGCTTGCAAAGTAAACCAACCTGCCAGCATGATGATGAAAATGATCAAGCCCAACACCATCATTTTCGAGCCAATCGGTGCGCCGTTTAAATAATTGGCAAAACCTGCCAACATCATCATCAATCCCGCTGTACCAATCACCGGCCAAGTGGCTTGATGCGGAATATAATAGACTTTATTTGTAGACATAACCTTCCTCTGTTGTTAGGTAATCTTTACTTGGTTTTAAAATATTGTAACGCCAACGCAATGTTTTTAAATTGGCTGGGTAACTGAGCATCTACCGCAAAGCGTATGGTAAGCGGTTTAATTTCGCCCGCCGCAAAATCTTGGGTTTCCGCACAAAAGCACTCAAGCACCTTAAAGTGCGCCGCCGCCACTCCCGGCGCCACACTGGGGCTGGCATGTGCCTTTATTGCCTGAGCGCCCATGTTATGCGCGGTGTAATGCGCCACCACCACTTGCCCAGGATGAACTTGCATTTTGGACGGTTCAGCCATGAACTTAATCGGTGTATCTTTAGCAACCGATACAATCAAATCCAGATGAATATCCCTGCTTTGATCAACCACAAAATTGAGCGATTGTGGTTGCAAGGGTATTTTGGGCTTGCCATTCACACCGCTTGCATTGGTAAAGACATCATACAAAGGAATTAAGGCTACGCCCACCCCAAACATACCCAGAACCAACAGCAATAACTTAAATACCAAACGTTGGTTCTTATGTTTAAGCGTTTCGTTCACTACGACATTGACTTCATGACGGAAAATACATATAAAGTCAACGCAATTGCAAGTAACACACAAGCCGTCAAAATATTTTTCTTTTTAACATCCATCTTTATATTAATCCCCTAATAAGGGCTGAATACACATCGAAGACTAAAACCCGACCTTAAATATGCTCAGTGGGAATAATCGTCGGTGGCGTGGTAAAGGTATGGTAAGGCACGGGTGAAGGCAATGTCCATTCTAAGCCATGTTTTGCAGCATCTTCCCAAACCTCGTCAGTTACTTTTTCGCCGGTACCACCCCTGATGGTATCAATGACAATATACAAAAACAGTAACTGACTCGCGCCAAATATAAAACCGCCAATACTGGAAATCATATTCCAATCCGCAAATTGCACCGCATAATCGGGAATTCTGCGCGGCATACCCGCCAAACCTAAGAAATGCTGGGGAAAGAACAGAATGTTTACTGAAATAACTGACAACCAAAAATGCAATTGTCCGATTTTTTCGTTATACATGTGTCCAGTCCATTTAGGTAACCAGAAATAACCACCCGCCATCAAAACAAAAATTGATGACGGCACTAAAACATAATGAAAGTGTGCAACAATAAAATAGGTGTCATGATACTGAAAATCTAAAGGCGCAAGTGCCATCATCAAGCCTGTGAAACCGCCCATTGTGAATAATACGACGAATGCAATTGAAAACAGCATGGGGGTTTCAAAAGTCAGTGATCCTTTCCACATCGTTGCTGTCCAGTTAAATACTTTAACAGCGGTGGGAATTGCAATCAACATCGTTGAATACATGAAATACAGCTCGGCGGCAATTGGCATACCTACAGTAAACATGTGGTGCGACCAAACAATAAACGACAAAAACGCAATGGCTCCTGTAGCATAAACCATCGAAGAATAACCAAACAGTGGTTTACGTGAAAACACCGGAATAATGGTCGAAGCAATGCCAAAAGTTGGCAAAATCATAATATAAACTTCAGGATGACCAAAGAACCAGAAAATATGCTGATATAGTACAGGATCACCGCCACCCGCCGCATTAAAAAAGCTGGTGTCAAAAAACTTATCTGTCAATAACATGGTTACACCACCAGCAAACACTGGCATTACCGCGATCAGTAAAAACGCCGTGATCAACCATGTCCACACAAATAACGGCATTTTCATCATATCCATGCCGGGCGCGCGCATATTGAAGATGGTCGCAATAATATTAATTGCCCCCATAATCGAAGAAATACCCAGCAAATGTACTGAAAAAACGGCGAAAGGGAAGGCATGAGTAGTTTGTAACACTAGCGGTGGATAAAGCGTCCAGCCAGCAGCGGGCGCACCACCCTCCATAAATAAGGTGCTGGAAAGTAACAAAATACCTGCTACCAGCATCCAAAAACTCATGTTGTTCATACGCGGCAATGCCATATCTGGCGCACCGATCATCATCGGGATCATCCAGTTGGCAAAACCCACAAAAGCGGGCATAACAGCACCAAATACCATGACCAGTGCGTGCATAGTCGTCATGGAGTTAAAAAACTGTGGTTCCACGAATTGAAAGCCAGGCTCAAATAATTCCGCACGTATTATCATCGCCATCGCGCCGCCGATAAAAAACATCGCTAAAGCAAACAGCAAATATAACGTCCCAATATCTTTATGGTTAGTGGTGACAATCCATCTTAACCAGCCTTTTGCAGGGCCGTGATCATGGTGATCAT
>JABFRM010000128.1 GCA_013141155.1 Methylococcaceae bacterium
GGCTTAACGATGCGTTCGCCATTCAGCAGGCGTGCTTAGCGTTTGTGGCGTTTGGCTTTTGTGCGTCCTCCGTTTATCTGCTGAATGATATGCTCGATTTGGAGGTTGATCGGCAACATCCGCGCAAACGCAATCGTCCCTTTGCCGCAGGAGAGTTATCTTTGCTTGTTGGGTTGGCGCTGGTGCCAATACTCTTGATGGGTTCAGTGGCACTTGCTGCGACACTGCCCAAGCTGTTTTGGGTGGTTTTGGGTGCTTACTATGTGTTGACTGTCGCTTATTCGTTTGCACTAAAGAGTATGGTATTGGTTGACACCATGACCTTAGCCGGGCTTTACACTGTGCGGATTGTTGCTGGCGCAATGGCGATCAAGGTGCCGTTGTCGTTCTGGTTGTTGTTATTCTCAATATTTTTATTTTATAGTCTGGCGCTGGTGAAGCGCTACGCAGAGCTGGATGCAATGCAACGCCAGGGCAAGCTTAGCGCTGTCGGTCGTGGCTACCACGTTGATGATTTGCCTATTTTACACAGCCTCGGCACGGCATCCGGCAGTCTTTGCGTACTGGTATTGGCTCTGTATATCAATTCGCCCCTTGTTGAGTCACTTTATCGACATCCACAAGTCATTTGGTTTTTGTGTGTGCTGTTGCTTTACTGGATCAGCCGTATTTGGCTTAAAACCCATCGCGGTGAAATGCACGATGATCCGGTGGTATTTGCGTTAAGGGATAAAATCAGTCTGATTATCGGTATGCTAGCTATAATCACCGTGGTTATAGCGACTTAAGATTATTCAACTTTTTATGAAAAGACTAAATATTACAAGTCCTAGGGATATATGGCTAATCCAACTGGTGCTGGGTTTGATGCCCATGCTGCTTTTATTTATGTTGGTTATTAACACCACCCATAATCATTTTACCTATACGCTCGATGACCCTTATATTCATCTTGCACTAGCAAGGAATATAGCGCATGGGCATTACGGCATTAATATCAATGAAGCTTCTGCGCCTTCCTCCAGTATCCTTTGGCCTTTTCTGCTCGCCCCCTTCGCAACGTTCAATTTATTTGAATATACGCCTTTAATCATTAACAGTCTTTGTCTTTGGGCGTTGATATATTGCTTAAATAAGCTATTTTTAGAGAAGGCGTTTTTTTTAAGGCTACTATTAATTGGCACCGTGCTACTGTCAATAAACGCTTATGGTTTGGTCTTTACAGGCATGGAGCATAATTTACAGATCCTCTTGGTTGGTATCATTGTGCAAACAGTTGCATCACTGAAAAATGACGCAGATAAAGATATTAAACCTGTTGTCCCAACCGCTGTTTTCATAGCTATAGTGCTGTTACCTTTAATACGCTATGAGGGTTTGGCAATCGCTTTGCCCGTATTGGCGTATTTATTTTGCAGAGGGGATCGAAAAAGAGCGATTATTGCTTTGCTCGTTTTGATGGTCAGCGTTGTGGGATTTTCAGGCTATTTGTATAGCTTAAATTTGGGACTGTTGCCATCCTCGGTGTTGTTGAAATCTAGTCACGGTAATCTGGATTCCATCGTAGATAATGTGATTAAAAATCTTGATAAATATGGTTTTCTATTATTACCGGTTGCTTTACTGAGTACCTACTATTGGCGTAAGGATTTTGCGCTAGCCCTAGTGATTTTTTCGGCGACTTTGCTGCATTTTATACTGGGGAAATTTGGTTGGTTCGGGCGTTATGAGGCGTATTGGTTGCTATTTATCTTTATTTTTTGTTATCAAAATTTAAAAAATAAAATTGATGAATCAGCGATGAGTTTGATCACCCTTTTAATTATTCCGTTTGCTTTTGCGTCGATGGTTTTTTGTACCCTAAAAACGCCCTTAGCCGCTTCGAATATTTATAATCAACAAGTGCAAACAGCTAAAATTGCTCAAATGCTTGCTGAACCCATTGCTGTACAGGATCTTGGTGTCGTGGCATTGCGATCAAACCAATATGTTTTAGATCTTGTGGGATTGGGGAGTCTTGAAGTGCTTAAATTACGACAAGCTAGCAGTGGCTTTGCCTGGATGGAAACGCTGATGAAAAGAAAAGCCGTTAAATATGCTTTTATATATGATTCGGATATTAGAGAAAAACCCGCTACTTGGATAAAAGTTGCTGAAATGCAAATAATTAATCAAGACGTATTGACCCCAGCCTACGACACTGTTGCCTTTTATGCGGTTGATAGTCAGTCAACGACGAAATTAAGGGATGTCATGTCAAAATTCTCCAGCATCGAAAAATCTATAAATTTTTCGGTAAAAATATACTGAATATAAAGGCGCGCGAAAGTGATAAGAGAAAAAATCACCTCATGGGGACGATGCCTGAGTGCTGAGCAGTCAGTATTGTGGCATTTAGATCGTTTAGCGCCAATACCGCCTTTATTAGCGTCAGCACAAACTTTCCTGCCTTACGGTAATGGCCGCAGTTATGGCGACAGTTGTTTGAATGCAGGGGGTGTGGCCCTAAAGACCGGCATGATGGATCGATTAATCGCTTTCGATGTTCATTCGGGGGTTCTACGTTGTGATGCAGGGATATTATTAGCAGAAATACTGCGCTTATTTGTAGCGCAAGGCTGGTTTTTGCCGGTAACGCCGGGAACTCGCTTTGTGACTGTCGGCGGTGCGATTGCGAACGATGTACATGGCAAAAATCATCATGTCACCGGTACTTTTGGCTGTCATGTCAGGCAATTTGAACTGTTACGCTCTGATGGCCAACGGCTGAGATGTTCGCCAAACGAAAACGCGGATTATTACGCCGCCACCATCGGCGGGTTAGGCCTTACAGGGCTGATTACCTGGGTAGAGCTGCAATTGCGCCGAATTGGCAATCCTTGGCTGGCTGTTGAAACGATACGGTATGAGTCGTTAACCGAGTTTTTCGCGCTTTGCGAAACTTCCGACCGAGATTATGAGTACACGGTTTCTTGGGTAGATTGCTCCGGGCAGGGGCGGCGACTAGGGCGTGGCTTGTTTATGCGTGGCAACCATGCGCCACTGGGCGTAATACCCGGGAAGCATACCGCGAGTACACGCACTTTTCCTTTCGTACCGCCTGTGTCTTTGGTGAATGCGGTGACTCTAAAAGCCTTTAATAGCGTGT
>JABFRM010000075.1 GCA_013141155.1 Methylococcaceae bacterium
CGTTTGAATTACAAAAAGGCACGTTATTTCATAAATTAATTCTCGCCGATGAGATTAACCGTGCGCCTGCCAAAGTACAGTCGGCGCTATTGGAAGCAATGGCAGAACGGCAAATTACCGTGGGCGGCGCGACTTATCCGTTGCCTGGCTTGTTTATGGTGATGGCAACCCAAAATCCGATTGAACAAGAAGGCACCTATCCGTTACCCGAAGCACAGTTAGATCGCTTTTTATTGCACATCAAAATTGACTATCCCGAAGCGGCACATGAGAAAAGCATTCTGCATCTGTCGCGTTCAGAAGCCAGACAATCGCCGTTACAAAAAACCGAAAGATTTTCGCCACTGAGCCAACAGACTTTATTCACCGCGCGCAATGAGGTGTTAGATATTCACATGGCAGAAAGCTTGGAAAATTATTTATTACAAATTATTTTAGCCACGCGCAATCCCGCCGCGTATGGCGCTGATTTAGCTGCTTGGTTACAATTCGGCGCCAGTCCCCGTGCCAGCATTGCCTTGGATCGTTGCGCCAGAGCCAAAGCTTGGCTGGAGCAACGCGATTTCGTAGGGCCGGAAGACATTCAAGCGTTAGCCCTAGACGTATTACGCCACCGTTTGATCTTGTCTTATGAGGCAGAAGCGGAAGGCATTACCACCGACCACTTTATTAAAGAACTGATAGCCCGAATTGCGGTGCCTTGATAATGCTTAAACCAGCACCCGCCCTGCAAACATCGGCTGCCGAAAATTTAATCACGGTTACCTTAAGTACCCTGCTTAATCTCGCGAAAGCCGCAGCAGGATTGAAATTACAACACACCGCCATTAAATCCATGCAAGGAGGTGGGTACGTGTCGCGCTTTAAAGGGCGCGGCATGGAGTTTGACGAGGTACGGCTTTATCAACCCGGCGATGATATTCGTCGCATTGATTGGAAGGTCACCGCGCGTACCGGCTCGCCGCATACTAAAATATTTCGGGAAGAGCGCGAACGCCCAGTGTTTATTGCCGTGGATAACCGCCCCACCATGCACTTTGCCACCCGGGGTGTCTTTAAATCCGTACAAGCGGCAAAATTGGCGGCATTAATTGCCTGGGCAGCCGCTAATCAGGGGGATCGTGTCGGTGGGCAGTTGTTTTCACTGCATCAGTGTCAAGAAATTAAGCCGCAAAATGGCAAGCTGGCGGTATTGCGTTTTTTAAACTTGCTGGTTTCCGGCACCACCACCAATACCCCTGTTGCTGCCGCAATGAATTCAGAACCGGCATTGACATTGGATGCCATTCTCGCGCGTTTAATTCAACATACCCGCCCTGGCAACCGCATTTATATTATCAGTGATTTTAGAGGCATGAACCCGAAAGCAGAACAACATTTAATGCGCTTAGCCAGACATTGCGAAGTGGTGTTAATCATGGTGTACGATCCCTTAGAAAGCAGCTTGCCCAGCAAAGGCCGCTATCGTTTTACCGATGGTGAGCGGGAGCGCGTCGTTGATAGCAGCGATCAGCAGCGCTGGTTTGCCTATCAACAGCGGTTTGCAGAGCATCAGCAACACCTGGAGCAACTTGCCAAAAAAATCAGCCTCGCTTTTATCAGTTGCACCACCCACGCCGATCCCGTCAGCAGGTTACGCTAATGCCACCAACGCAACTGCCTTTAAAAGACCTGCATCTACCAGCAAGCATTGGTTGGTGGCCGCCTGCAATCGGTTGGTGGATTTTGGCGGCGCTGCTTATCGGCTTAATCGCGCTGCTGTTTTGGATTTATAAACGGCTTACCCGACAATCCGCCGTTAAAAGCGCCAAAAAATTGTTGCTTGCCCTCAAGCAAGACCAAACACTGGATAATGGGCAAAAATTGAGCCAATTGTCGATATTGATGCGCCGGGTCGCGATTAGCCAACACCCGCGCAGCGAAACCGCCAGCTTAACGGGACACGCGTGGCTGACTTTTTTAGACCGTGCCGTAACAGGCGCGCCGTTCAGCACCGGTGTTGGGCAACTGTTAGCAAATGCACAATTTCAGAAAAACCCACCGACTGATGGGGATATTGCCAACTTAATGCGTGTATGTGAAAACTGGTTTATTGCTGTGGCAAAACAAACAAAATGAGTGACTATTTTAATTTCAATATCATAAGAAGTTGGAGCGTCCCAATCCACATTCCGCAATTTGTGAACGAGGTTAAAGCATGATCCCACTTGAATTTGCATGGCCGTGGCTCCTGTTAGCATTACCCTTACCTTTACTGGTGCGCTGGCTGTTGCCTGCGCATCTCACCGCACAGCAAGCGGCGCTTAAAGTGCCTTTTTTAGATGATTTTGCGGATGAAGCCACCCAGCACGTTACCCAACCACAACGCTGGCCGCTATGGTTGGCAACGCTGGCTTGGATAGCATTGGTATTAGCCAGCACCCGTCCACAATGGCTAGGGGAACCGATTGAGCAAGCCGTCAGTGGTCGGGATTTAATGCTGGCGGTGGATTTATCCGGCAGCATGGAAACACCAGATTTTATTATCAATGATCAACCTGTGGATCGCCTAACCGCCACCAAACAAGTCGCCGATGAATTTATTGAACGTCGCGCAGGTGATCGCTTAGGCTTGATTTTATTTGGCACGCAGGCTTACTTACAAACCCCATTAACCTTTGATAGAACAACGGTACAAACCTTATTAAATGAATCTGCCATCGGTTTGGCCGGAGATAGTACCGCCATTGGCGATGCAATTGGGCTTGCGGTCAAGCGACTTAAAAACCAGCAAGTCGATAGTCGAGTACTGATTTTATTAACCGATGGCGCCAACACTGCCGGCGAAGTAACGCCAATCAAAGCTGCGGAATTAGCGGCGGAGCAACACTTAAAAATTTATACTATTGGTCTTGGCGCAGATGAAATGGTTCAGCGCTTGCCTTTGGGCTTTTCACGCAGAGTCAATCCTTCAGCAGACTTGGATGAAGAAACCTTAACCGCCATTGCCAAAAAAACTGGGGGCCGTTACTTTCGCGCCAGAAACACCGATGAACTGAATCAAATTTATCAACTCTTAGATCAACTGGAACCCGTGGAAAAGGATAAGCAATATTTTAGGCCGCGTACGGAACTATATTACTGGCCCCTGGCACTAAGCTTACTGTTGGCGGGCTTAATTGCTCTGGCGCGGTTGCGGGAAGCCACATGACACTCAGCGACTTTCACTTTATCAGGCCATACTGGTTACTGGCATTGCTACCTGCCACGGTATTATTCATGACTTTAATACGGCGCAATCAACCCACTGGCGCATGGTCTGAGGTCTGCGATGCCGCGTTGTTACCGTTTATCTTGCAACAAAAAACCCTTAAACAAAGTCGCGTACCGTTATTCTTTATGGCAATAGCCACGATTTTAACGATTATCGCGTTAGCTGGGCCGACCTGGGAGCGCCTGCCTTCACCCGTCTTCAGTAATGAATCGGCGCTGGTGATTGTGTTGGATTTATCCTTATCCATGAATACTGCCGATGTTAAACCCACGCGCCTGATTCGTGCGCGTTATAAGATCGCGGATATTTTAAAGCGGCGAAAAGACGGACAAACTGCCTTATTAGTCTACGCGGGCGATGCGTTTACGGTGACCCCCCTCACTAACGACACCGACACCATTGACAGTCAGTTATCCGCCTTAACCACCGATATTATGCCTAGTCATGGTAGCAATACCTTTGTGGCATTACAAAAAGCCGTGGCGTTGTTTAAACAGGCAAATTTACGTAATGGCCAAATTTTACTGGTCACCGATGGTGCTGAAGTTGATAAAACCCTACCCGCTATTGAATCAAATCCACAATACACACTGTCGATCTTAGCGGTTGGTACCGCCGAAGGCGGCCCAATTAAGGCGGCAGAAGGGGATTTTGTTAAAGATGCGCAAGGCACTATTGTGATCCCTAAACTCAATGCCCCGGACTTAGCCAAACTGGCGCAAGCAGGGCAAGGCCTATTAGTCACTTTAGGGGATGATAATCAAGATGTAGAACGCTTGACTGGTTTTTTTGAGCAAGCCATAGTAAAACAAGAAGCCGAAAGCAAAGACTTGTTATTTCAACAATGGGCAGAAAAAGGACCTTGGATTTTGTTAGCGTTGCTGCCTTTGGCGGCATTGTCGTTCAGAAAAGGTTTACTGAGTTTGGTGTTGTTAGGGTTATTGATGCCACTGCCAAAAGCCAGCTATGCGCTAGAATGGCAGGACTTATGGCTAACCAAAGATCAGCAGGCGCAACAAGCCTACCAGAAACAAGATTTTGCCAAAGCCGCAGAACAGTTTAAAAATCCTGATTGGCAGGCGGCAGCGCAATATAAAGCCGGTAATTACCCAAAAGCCGTTGAAAGCTTAAAAAATGTACACTCTGCTGACGGCTTTTATAATCAAGGCAATGCACTCGCGCAAGCCGGTCAGTTGCCGGAAGCCATTAAAGCCTACGAACAGGCGCTTAAACTTAAACCTGATGATGCCGATACCAAAGCCAATAAAGAACTGGTTGAAAAAGAATTGAAAAAACAGCAAGCGCAAAAAGAACAGCAAAAACAACAAGAACAAGATAAAAAAGATCAACAAAAGTCCGATGAAGAAAAATCTGACCAGGAGAAATCTGAACAGAATAAACAAGACGCTAACAAAGACCAGCAAAGCAAGGACGCTGAGCAAAAATCGCAGCAAAAAAATCAACAAAAACCAAAAGATACCGAGCAATCGCAAGCAAAGGATAAGGAAGTCCAAAAGCAGCCCGAGCAAAAACCTGAGCAAGCAAAGGACGCTAAAAAAGCCGAGCAAAAAGCTGAAGCAAAGCCAGATGAAAAAGCCCCTGAAACAAAAGCGCTAACGCCGGATGAAGCTAAGCAGCAAGAGGAAGCTCAGCAAGCGAATGAGCAATGGTTAAAACGCATTCCCGATGATCCGGCGGGATTGTTGAAACGAAAATTTCAATACCAGTATGGGCAACAGGAACATCAAGCACCAGCGAATGCTGAGGCTTGGTAGAGTAAAGGCTACATTGCCATGCCGGAGCGTCACTGCCCACAGTTAAGGATTTTTCCGTTCGTGGTGAGTTTATCGAACCATGAATGGGTTAACTTAGGGGCTTCGGATTTTTCCGCTTAACCTTCTAAACAAACGATTAATTTATGAAAACACTGTTCTTTTTATTAGTCATGTGCAATGCCATCCTCGCCATGGCAACCGAGATTACTGTGGAGGTTGATCGCAATCCGGTCAGTCTGAACGAGTCATTTCAATTGACTTTTACCGCAAACCAAACCCCAGATGGCAAACCTGATTTTGACCCCTTAACCCACGATTTTGACATTATTAATAAAAGTGAAGGCAAGCAATCGTTCTGGGTAAATGGCCAAAGCACGGCAAGCATTCAATGGACGCTGCAAGTGATGGCTAAACACGCCGGCAGTCTATTGGTGCCGAGCATTGTGTTCGGCGCGGATAAAACCGAACCCATGACCATCATGGTAATGCCCGCCAAAACCAACAGCGATGCCAACACCACAGAAGACCTATTGTTAAAAGTGGAAGCAGCACCTTTAAACCCTTATGTGCAAGCACAAGTGCTGTATACAATGCGCTTATATCGTAAGGTTAATATGGCGCAAGCACGTCTGGAAGAACCAAAACTGACAGACGCAGTTATTCAAAAATTAGGTGAGGACAACAATTACAATACCCAAATCAACGGCGCGGATTATGTGGTGACGGAACGAAAATACGCTATTTTTCCACAAAAAAGCGGCAAAGTGACTATCGCACCATTAACCTTAACTGCCGAAGTAGTTACCGACAATGCCCCGCGCTTTAATGGTTCTTTTAATCAACAAACCACACGCACCCAAAAAATTGCGTCAAATGCCATTACCTTGGAAGTTCGCCCAGCACCAGCAGACATCCAAATGCCCCACTGGTTACCGGCGGAAGACTTGCAGCTAAAACAAGAATGGTCGGCGGATATTACCAAGATGAAGGTGGGTGAGCCTTTAACCCGAACTTTGGTGGTTTTGGCAAAAGCCGCCACCGTAGGGCTATTACCAGAATTAAACAGCCCCGCTACAGATCAGGCACTCAAATCTTACCCTGACCAGCCCACCTTAAAAGAAATGCCCAAACCGGAAGGCATTTATGCATTCAGAGAAGAAAAAATTGCCATTATCCCTTCCAGCGCCGGTACGTTTACCTTGCCCGCTATTGAAGTCCCCTGGTTTAATACTCAAACCCAGAAAATGCAAGTGGCAAGCCTACCTGCTACGACGTTAACCGTTTTAGCTGCGCCAGCAACTGCTGCCACATCCCCTGTGCCTACCCTTGCCCCTGTCGCTACCACACCTGCCACGCCGATGACCCAAGTGCTTAGGCAATTGCCGTTGTTTCTGCAAAACAATCCCTGGTTATGGGTGGCGGCATTTTTAGGCTTAGGCTGGTTAACTACACTACTGTATTTTTTAACGAAACGCCCGTCCACGAAAGCCCCGAAGATAACCGAAAAACCCTTCCAAAGCCCACCAGCGCCAAACAATGCCACGCAATTGTTAAAACAAGCCTCTCAAATTAATAATCCGCAACTGGCTAAGCAAGCCTTATTGCAATGGGGACTTGCAGAATTTGACGTCCATAATTTAGGCGCTTTAGCGGGATTTTGCGATGCCCGTTTGAGAGATGAAATTCAACAGTTGAATCAGTTTTTGTATGCGCCGCAAAATAAGACGGAAGCGTGGCAGGGTAAACGACTTTTGCAAGCGTTTAATGAGCAACACGCCACGCAAAAAATGCAGTCGGGCAACAAGGATGACAAGTTAGAGCCGTTATTTCGTTTATAAGGTAATGCTATGGCAGTTTTAAATACGGCACAAAAATATGTAGTCGCGCTGTTGTTGATAACAGTTCAGGTCTCCGCTGCTGACTCTATAACTCTCGGTGCTTTTTCGACGGGTGATCTTAAGCAATGGGAAGCGCATGTTTTTCAAGGGAAAACGGACTATGCCTTAGTCACTGACGCGCAGTCCCAACAACACGTTTTAAAAGCCAGCAGCAACGACAGTGCCTCAGGTTTGGTAAAAAAGCAGCGCATTGATTTAACCAAGACCCCGTTCATCACTTGGCGCTGGAAGATTAATAATTATCTGACCGCCGTGCAAGAACGCACTAAAGCTGGTGATGATTATGCGGCTAGAGTGTATGTGGTGGTCGATGGCGGATTGTTATTTTGGCAAACCAAAAGTATTAATTATGTGTGGGCGAGTAACATCCCCAAACAAACGGTTTGGCCCAATGCTTACGCCGGTGATGCCGTAAAAATGCTGGCACTGCGCAGTAAAACCGATGCGCTTAATACCTGGATGCCTGAAAAACGCAATGTGCGGGAAGATTTTAAACGTTATATGGGGCTGGATATTCAGTTTATTGACGCGGTTGCGCTAATGACGGATACCGATAATAGCCACGCAACCGCCACGGCTTTTTACGGTGACATCACTTTTAGTGAACATTAATCTGGCAACGCACGATGCCGGTTTTATAGGTTAATATCAAACTCTGGTCATATCGAATTTTCTGAGTTTTTCAACTAATGTGGTACGACGCATATTCAGCCGTTTGGCAGCATGAGCAACGACCCCGTTACACTCGGCTAATGCCTGACGGATTAAATCAGTTTCCATGTCGTTCAAATATTCTTTTAGGTCAATGCCTTGTTCGGGTAACTGGGTAATAACACCAGCACCTGTAGCATTAGCGGCAAAACGCTCTGGCGCGAACACATTGAATTCGCCCAAATCATAGGTACCACTCTCATCATGGTCTTCTTGCTCTTGCGCCGCAATGGTCTTAACGCTATCTGTCGATACAGTGTATTGCTGAAATTTCTCTGGCAAATCAACGCCATCAACCAACCCATGGGGCTTAATAATGGTTAATCGCTCTATTAAATTTGCCAGCTCTCTGACATTACCCGGCCAATGGTGCTGCATAAGCATCTGCAATGCCGTTTGCGTAAAACGTACCGAGCCTCTTTTGGCAGCTTGTAGACGGGCAACTAGATCTAGTATTAATTCCGGAATATCTTCTGCACGGTCACGTAATGCGGGCATTTCAATGGGAAATACATTAAGCCGATAAAACAAATCCTCACGAAAACGATTTTCTTTAATTTCATTATCCAAATGGCGATGGGTGGCAGCGATGATTCTGACATCACATTCGATGGTTTTGTTGCTGCCGACACGTTCAAAAGTGCGTTCCTGCAAAACCCGCAGTAATTTCACCTGCATAGTCATTGGCATGTCGCCAATCTCATCCAGAAATAAAGTGCCTCCTTCAGCCATTTCAAAGCGCCCTTGTCGTGAATTCAAAGCACCCGTAAAAGCACCTTTTTCATGCCCGAATAATTCACTTTCCAACAGCTCGCCAGGAATCGCACCACAATTAACCGGCACAAAGGGCTTGTCACGCCGTGAAGAGAGGCGATGCAGGGTTTGGGCGACAACCTCTTTGCCAGTGCCTGATTCACCTAAAACCAGCACAGTTGCCTCTGAATCGGCCACTTGCGCAATTAAAGCACGCGTGCTTTCAATAACAGCACTTTTACCCGCAATACTTTTACTGGCTGACGTGTGCTGTTTAGGCGATTGTTGCACATGCGCCTGCTTAAATTTACTGAGTAAATCACTGAACAACGCATAGTTGGTGGGCCACTCGTGACATTGACTCACCATTTTTTGAATGGGGGTTGCAATTTGTAGGCTGGTTCCCCTGTCAATTAACAATACCACCGGAATTTTAGGGGCTTGATCGGTTATTATTTTAAGCAAGGTAGCTTGTTTATCAACGCCATTACCGACCACAATCACCATAACATCATCAAGCGCATTTAAAGATAACTGCCCTTCTGTTGCATTCAGGGTGGTAACGGGATAGTCTAAAAACTGCACCACCGTTTGCACTTGTTGCGTTCGGATCTTATTATCATCAATTAACAAAATTCTCGGTAATACCATGATTTTAAGCTCTTTTTATGAAAAAATTAAGTCCATTTAGGTAGCAGCATAAATACCTCTCACCCAAGCAAAACCAGTTAGCGGGATTTTTAATGGCCTTGCCCGCACAGTGTTCGAAAAATAAGTTTAGTCTATTTTAAAAAATTGACCAGTTTTCTTAGTGCTTTAAAAACATACGCCCATTTTCAAACTGTTTATGGGGTTTATTAAAGTAACTTGCAATCACACAGATGACTAAATTGTTTTGTTATGCTTTAAAGAAACTTGACAAATATCCGCGATAGATAAACTATAAGGCCTTATTATAATTTTAGGATCATCCTCCTTGAACGACATTCCCCTTAGTCTGTTATTTAGCATACTGGCTTTACTGTTATTCCTGTCTGCATTTTTCTCCGCGTCAGAAACTGGCTTAATGACCCTTAACCGCTATCGTTTGCAGCATTTGGTCAAACAAAAACACAAAGGCGCGATTAAAGCACATCGACTATTGCAACGACCGGATCGGTTACTGGGGCTTATTTTACTGGGCAATAATTTTGTTAACATTCTCGCTTCTTCTCTGGCAACCATTATTGCCATGCGTTTTTGGGGGGAGGCGGGTATTGCCATTGCTGCCAGCGGACTAACACTGGTGGTACTCATTTTTTCTGAAGTGGCACCCAAAACCCTCGCCGCCATTAAACCTGAAGCCATTGCTTTCCCAGCAGCCTATATTTATATTCCACTCTTAAAGCTGTGCTATCCCATTGTTTGGCTGGTCAATTTATTCGCCAATTTGTTCATCAAGCTATTTGGCGTGAACGCGGGCAGCGTGCAGGAGAATTCTTTAGGTAAAGAAGAGCTTAGAACCATAGTGGCAGAAGCGGACTATTTAATGCCACCCCGCTATCACAAAATGATGCTGAGTATTATTGACCTAGAATCAGCTACGGTTGAAGATATAATGACACCACGTAATGATATTGTCGGCATCGACATTGACGGTTCACTGGAAGATATTATTGGGCAAATTCAAAAAAGTCCGCATACCCGCTTACCGGTATTTAAAAAAACCATTGACCGAGTAATTGGTTTTTTACATCTGCACACTATCCTTACGCTACTTAATCAAACTGATTTTGATAAACAAGCGATTATTGACAGCCTTTTAAAACCAATGTTTATTCCGGAAAGCACTTCTTTACACACGCAGATGCACAATTTTAAAACCGAACAAGGTCGTATCGGTTTAGTGGTGGATGAATATGGCGATGTTCAAGGCTTAGTGACTATGGATGACGTGCTTCAGGAAATTGTGGGGGAACTGATTACCGATGACTCTATTGTCAAGCAGCATGGCGATGGCAGCATTACGGTTGACGGCAGCGTTACTATTCGTGAATTTAACCGCATTACGCATAGCTCCCTACCCACTGAAGGCCCTAAAACCATTAACGGCTTGATTATTGAATACATGGAAACAATTCCAGCATCTGGCACCAGTGTAAACTTACATGGTTACCACTTGGAAATTATCGGACGCGATGAGCATACCGTTAAAGAAGTGCGTTTCCATCCCAAGCAGTCATAACCCTAAAATTTTTTACTTAAGTATTTGAACTTCCACTATACTGAGCGCGAAAAACCGTGACTAACACCGAGCAATGCGCGAGCCATTGTAACTTTATTAAGCATTTTTCAAGCAACATCCACAATAAAGTCTATACTCCTACTTAACCAGCCCATCCAATAGCCCCCGAAAAAATGGTACGATTTACTCTTTTTTTTAAAGACACACCAATTCAGTCTTATGTATTTGAAACGGGGGTGATTTATATTGGTCGTGACGACACCAATAATATTGCAATTGATAGTCTGGCTGTGGCGCCTATCCATGCGATAGTGATTATTCATGAAGTTGATTGCCTTATAAAACAAGTCAATAACGAATACCCATTAATTGTTAATGATCAACCCTATGATGATTATTATCTGACGACCAATGATCGCATCAGTATCGGTAAACATGCGCTTTTATTCTCGCAAAACAACGCTATAAACGAGTACGCCATTCAAGACAATATTGCGTCGTCGCATACAGCCGAAAATGAAATTTCCGATGCCAAACTACAAGTGATAGATGGTAAACATATCGGCCGTATCATTCCCGTTAAAAAAGCGATTACCCGTATGGGTCGGAGTGGTGAAGGTGTCATTATTATTTCCAGAAGAAAAGACGGTTATTTTATCTCTGCGTTAGAAAGCAATATTAACCTGACGATTAATCAAAAATCGCTGGATGATCAAATCATTAAATTATCGCATCATGACCTGATTAGCATAGACAATATCTCTATGCAGTTTTTTTTAGATTAACCCGCTTATCGCCAGCAACACTAAAAGCCTTTCTCCGTAACAGCTTTTAATGAATGATTAGCTGATCTTATCCCTCTGCTGCCTAAATTTAACCCACGTGGTTTTAAACACACCCTCATGATAACGTCCCCTAAAATCCCTCGTATCGCAGTGACCCTCGGCGAACCAGCGGGCATTGGCCCTGATTTATGTATACAACTGGCGCAATTGCCACAAGCCTGTGAACTGATTTTTATTGGCGACCCAGAACTTCTGAAACAACGTGCCGCAGATTTAAAGCTGCCGCTGACACTTACGGCGTTTGACCCTGGCCTGCCACCCTCACCAAGTGCGCCTGCTAAAATGACGGTGTTAGCGGCGCCTTTAAATGTGGCGGTTGCCTGCGGACAATTAAACCCCGCTAATAGCGCTTATGTGTTGAACACCCTCACGCTGGCAACAGCAGGCTGTTTAACGCATGGTTTTGATGCAATGGTCACAGGGCCGGTACATAAAGCGGTGATCAATGAAGCGGGGTTTGCTTTTAGCGGGCATACTGAATTTATCGCGGCGATTACGGGCGGCGACCCAGTCATGATGCTGGCAACAGCAGGGCTAAAGGTAGCATTGGTCACCACGCATTTACCTCTATCTAAGGTGTGTGCCGCTATTACCCGTGAAAAATTGGCAGCCATCATACGGGTGTTAAATCATGATTTGCAACAGTATTTTGGTCATGTCACCCCTAGAATCCTAGTCTGTGGCTTAAATCCTCATGCAGGTGAAAATGGACATTTAGGCTTGGAAGAAATTGATATTATCCAACCCGTTTTGGAAAACCTCCGCGCTGAAGGCTTACTATTGCAAGGCCCTTTGCCAGCAGACACCTTGTTTACCCCCAAGTATTTAAACTATGCTGACGCAGTATTAGCGATGTATCATGACCAAGGTTTACCGGTATTAAAATATAAAGGCTTTGGAAATGCCGTCAACATTACCCTCGGCCTCCCCATTATTCGTACTTCAGTTGATCACGGCACCGCGCTCGATTTAGCAGGAACAGGCAAGGCCGATATCGGCAGTCTACTGGTTGCCATACAGACCGCATTAGACATGACTCTTAATCATTCTTCAATTTCATGACACACACAGCCCGCAAACGTTTTGGACAAAACTTCCTCCATGATCAATCCATTATTTATAACATTTTAGGCAGCCTGCAAGCTGAAGCAAATGCACATTGGGTTGAAATCGGCCCGGGTCAAGGCGCTTTAACCCAGCCGTTGCTTGATAAGGGGGTGCGTCTGGATGTTGTGGAGTTGGATCGTGATTTAGTGGCCAGTCTACAAAAACACTTTGCCGGCCATCCGCGCCTGACTATCCACAGTGCCGACGCGTTAAGTTTTGATTTTGCCAGCCTGGCAAGCGCAGGAAAAAAACTGCATGTTATTGGCAACTTACCCTATAACATTTCAACGCCGTTATTGTTTCATTTGCTTGAAAATACCACCGTCATTGCCGATATGACGTTTATGTTGCAAAAAGAAGTGGTTGCCAGGATTTGTGCCCCGCCCGGTTCCAAGACTTATGGTCGCTTAAGCATCATGATGCAATACTACTGCGCCACAGAGTTTTTGTTTGAAGTGCCGCCTGAATGCTTTGAGCCTGCCCCCAAAGTCACCTCTGCCGTGATTAAACTAATCCCCCACCAACAAGCACCGGTTATTGTGAATAATTTGCCACAAATGGGGCGGATCATCACCCAAGCTTTTTCACAACGACGCAAAACTTTGCGTAATGCCTTAAAAAAAATAACTGATGCCGCGCTGCTCATTGAGCTGGGCATAGACCCCGTGCGCCGCCCAGAAACCCTGACTTTAGCAGAATTTGCAGCAATCAGCAACGCCCTGGCATTTTTGGAAGATTAGGGGGGTGCGACAATTTGTCGCATTCCCAAGTGGCATTTTAAGCTTTATAATCATCACAACTCTTAAATGCGCGTTTTGTCATAGACTTTCATTGGAGCCTCATCCTAAAAAATACCTTATATGCGACCCTTGGTCGCATTTTTTTTGCCTTGAGCGGCACACTCGTTTTTAACCGTAATTAACACTATCAATCGCCAAAAAAGTAACGACACGTAAGTAAAGTGAAGCTTCACTTACCTGAACTATCCTAAAGCGCGAGAATTTTAACTAAGACTATTTCGGTCTTGCCATAAAATTTTATTAGATATATGGCCAATAAGTCCCTATAATGGCGAAGAAGCCAGTACGAAATTTATTGAACCCTTAACTGGCTGATCACTTGCGCATGTCGTTTTCGCAATTTCAGAAATTCCATACGCGTTTTTGTGCCTTATCTTATTTGCATTGGACTGTTTAGACGTCTTTACCCGTCAGAGCGGTTGTAGATAACTAAATGCTTTCAAGCGTGACGGTGCATGTGTGAAGGTTTAAGTGCATTAAAATGAACTTAAAAGCAATACTTCTTAAGCGATTGATTTAAAAATCATGTTTTAGGTTGTTTATAAGGCTCAGCAACCGTGCAGCATACTGCGAGGGCACTTCCGTTATTCACTAACCGTTACCGGCTCATTTTGTGCAGCTATTTTAGGCGGTTATCCCCCGAACCGACGGTTCGGGATAGTTACTCACTTTTCAATTCAGGATATCTCTTTGAAAAAATTATTTGTTGGAAATTTACCTTCTGACGCTTCTGAAGCCAGTGTTACCGCGTTATTTTCAGAATATGGCAAAGTCCGCTCCATTGAACTCATTGCCGATATATTCAGCGGCAATTGCCGTGGCTTTGGATTTGTTGGCATGGAAGGGCATGAAGCCAGAGCGGCTATTGCAGCACTGGACGGCAATCTATATTGCGGCAAACCCTTAAAAGTCAAATTTGAAGAAGCCGCTCCCCGCGGTGGTCGTGGTCGTCGTTAACTAACATTCCAATGCCGGACTGTTTTAAAGTCCGGCAATTACTTGGATGCACAACGGTACAGAATCGACATGAACTATATCACCATCATCAACAAGGCGAACACAAACGTCAACACCAGATACATGATCCATAAACTCCCTTTCGGCATGGCTTGATATATAGCGCGCAACTCAACAATCAACGCTTGCTTCCGATCCGTTGCACTTAACACTCTATTTAACCGCGTTTTTAAAGTATCCTGCGTGTCTTTCGCCTCCTCCTCGGCTAAAAATTCATCTATTTTTGAATAGAATAGGTCGCACTGAGGGCATTTTTTTTCATCCCCTTGGCGTTGGTGACCGCATTTTGAACATTGATTCATAAAATATCCTACGATTATATGCCAATAAATCTCATTGTAATGCCAACCATGTCGCCCGTAACGGCTTTTACACCTCAGCTTGCAAATGAATATTGAATTATTCGGCAGCCTATTGATTCTAGCAGGTTTAGTTTACTGGTCATCAGCAAAAACAGCTCAGGAATTCGCCCATCAAGCAGTAAAATCACGCTGCCAACATTTGCAGCTCCAAATGCTGGATGACTATGTCGCCCTACAACGTATCCGCATTAAGCGCAATGCTCAAGGACGACTGGAAATTATACGCAGCTATGGCTTTGAATTTTCATCCACCGGTAATGAACGTTATTATGGGCAAATTATTCTATCTGCACGGCAGGTTCAGTCTATACAATTCGATGCTTACCGAATGCCGGATCTTGAAAGTGATTATTGAAGTTTTTCACTTTATTCGTTTAGAATAACCTTAAAAAGCCGTAGCATGCTTCATTATGGCCTTATCGTTTCATTCATTTTCCGAGCAACACATGTTAAGCAGTCGTTTCTTAAGCCTATTCTTCCTATTATTGCCTAGCCTCATCATTAATGGCTGCGCTTCCAAAAGGCAAATTGCCGTGGATTACCCAGTCGCCAAAGCGACTAACTTAAATCCATTACAAGGTTACGATAGCATTGATGGCGATGATTATTATGTGCAGTTAGTGTCAGCATTCGACCTGAAAGGCGATAGCGCCTTAAAAGGCGGTTGCAATGAATTAGGAACGCATTATGAAAATGGCAAGCTATCTGCGGCCTTAGTCTTTGCGGTCACTAACGACACTTTAAAACTCAAGCGCGAAGCCAGTGGCTTTCTCTACGAAGCCACTACTGGCAAATGCAATTTTCGCCTAGAAACTAAAAAAGCGTTACTAACGCCTTGGATGCGTTTAGATGCGGGCATCAATACCGCTGTTGATTATCATTTTTTTACCAGCACCAGCAGCGATGCCGATTTTTCTAAACTTATTAATGATGTTAATGCCGCCAGCGGTTTATAGGCGCTAACTGGGGTTGGCACCGGTGTTGCTATTATA
>JABFRM010000341.1 GCA_013141155.1 Methylococcaceae bacterium
CTTAAATATCATGATACCGCCTACAATCTTGAACCCAATATCAAAGAAGGCCCCGGCGGATTGCGCGATTTACAGATTATCGCCTGGGTTTTCAAACGCTATTATGATACCGAAACTCTGGAAGAACTGGTTAAATACGATTTTTTACCTACCGAAGAATATGCCGAACTCATTGCCGCACGCGAAGTCATCTGGAGCATTCGCTACGCTTTACATTTATTGACCGGACGCTGTGAAGACCGTTTATTGTTTGATCATCAACGTGAATTGGCACAACAATTTGGTTTTAATACGGCGCAAGGTGGCAATGCGGATGTCGAACAATTCATGCAGTTTTATTTTAAAACCGTCGTGGGGTTGGAACGCCTAAATG
The DNA here is from genome assembly GCA_013141155.1 of Methylococcaceae bacterium. Taxonomy (GTDB): domain Bacteria; phylum Pseudomonadota; class Gammaproteobacteria; order Methylococcales; family Methylomonadaceae; genus SXIZ01. The sequence continues at coordinate 374 of JABFRM010000341.1, forward strand.
AAATGCTGCTGCAACTATTTAACGAACGCTTTATCGCCGCCAATCAAACCAAGCGCGTAGTCATCAATGTACATTTTGACGCTTATAATGGCTATCTTGAGGCACGTGAAGAAACTATTTTTGCAAATCACCCCTTAGCATTGTTAGAAATCTTCTTACTGTTACAACAAAGCCCATCACTAAAAGGCATCCGCGCCACCACCATTCGGCTAATTCGCAAAAACTTACACCTTATTGACGACGATTTCCGACACGACCCCTACGCCAACAACATTTTTATCAACATATTACGTCAGCCACATGGCATTACCCATGAGCTTAAACGCATGAACCGCTACGGTGTATTGGCCGCCTACTTACCCAGTTTTGCCAATATTGTTGCACGCATGCAATATGATCTATTCCATATTTATACCGTCGATGAACATACCTTGTTCTTAGTCAGAAATTTACGCCGCTTTTCCATGCAAAAATACACGCCAAACCACCCCTTTTGCAACGCAATTTTTATGTTGATTTCCCAGCCCCATATCCTTTACATTGCAGCCCTTTTTCATGACATAGCTAAAGGCAAAAAAGGAGATCATTCAGCACTCGGTGAACATATTGCCTATGAATTTTGTGTGCAACATAAACTTTCCAACCACGACACCAAGCTAATCACATGGCTGGTGCGCAATCACCTAATAATGTCAATGACTGCGCAACGCAAAGACATTAGCGACCCAGACATCATCCATCAATTTGCCCTGCAAATGGGCAGCTTTGAATACCTCAATTACCTCTATCTATTGACCGTCGCCGACATACGGGCAACCAATCCTGCATTATGGAATGCCTGGAAAGATACTTTACTAAAAGAACTTTATATCGCCACGCAACATGCGTTACGCCGAGGACTTAAAAATCCGATTGTCGCCGCTGAACGCTTAAATGACAACATCTCTGAGGCAAAACAAGCACTGGTAAAACTAGGCATGTCCGAGAAAAACATTCAACACGCTTGGCAACATGCCAGCGAAGATTATTTTTTACGCTACTCAGCCGATGAAATTGCCTGGCACACCATTGCCATTGCCGCATCCAGTGAACATGAACTGCCCTTGGTATTACTAAGATCGCAGACGCAACGCGGAAGTGTCGAAGTATTTATCTATACGCATAATGGCCCCAATATTTTTTCACTGAGCACCGCAACACTTGATCAACTGGGTTTAACTATTTTAGATGCCAGAATCATTACCACCCAAGATGACTACATCCTTAATAGCTTTCAGATTCTTGAGCAAAGTGGTGAGCCTATCAAAGACCTTTACCGTGAAGTACACATCTGCAAAGCTTTGCGCCAAAATTTAATGCGTAAAAAAGTTCAGCAGGAACACAACCTTCACAGTCGCCGCTCCCGACAAGCACAACATTTCCCCATTCCAACCAAAATTAATTTTCATGACGACACCCTCAATCAACGTATTATTTTAGAATTAGTGACCACGGATTGTGCGGGGTTGCTCTCCACCATCGGGCAAGTATTCGCTAAATTCAACCTGGAACTGCACAGCGCTAAAATTACCACTATCGGTAGTCGCGCGGAAGACATGTTTTATTTGTCCGCGAGTGACCGGTTCACAATTGACAATTTGGTTCTACAAGAAAAAATCCGCTCTGAAATTACGCTACAATTAGCCGCTATCAGGTAATGAAATATGGCGCATCATCAATTGAATTGCTATTTTATCCGGTTACGATGATTTGACTCCCACAGGGCATAAATGAAAATACTAATTCTGGGTGCCGGCGTTACCGGATCTTCGGTCGCCACTGCATTGGCAAGTGAAGAAAATGATATTGTGGTCATTGATATCAAGGCACACCTGTTGACAGCCTTAAAAGATCGTCTGGATATAGCCACTATTCTGGGTAATGCCGCGCACCCAAGCGTCCTTGAAAGCGCCGACGTACGCAATGCCGACATTGTTATAGCGGTTACTGATCGCGATGAAACCAATATGTTGGCCTGCCAAATCATCAATACTTTATATAGCCGCCCTAAAACTATCGCCCGTATTCGTTCTATTGATTATCTAATCCATCCAGAATTGTTTGCAGATCAAGGCATTGCCATTGATATTGTGATCAGTCCCGAACAAATTGTGATGGAAGCCATACGCAACTTAATTGAATTTCCAGGCGTATTACATGTTTCAGAGTTTGCTGATGGCTTAGTACGGCTGTTTTCAGTTAAAGCGGTTGCGAAAGGATTTTTAACCGGCAAAAAAATCAAAGCATTAAGAGAAAAACTCGCCAATGCTAAAATTCGAGTCGTGGCTATTTTCAGGGCGGGTATCGCTATTCCGGTGAATGGTGAAGCTATTATTTGCGAGGATGATGAAGTTTTTTTTGTCTCTCCCAGAGAAAAAATGCGCAAGGTATTGCTGGATCTGCATAAACTTGAAGCCCCCATGAAAAGCGTGATTATTGCGGGCGGCGGACATGTGGGTAAACGACTGGCATTGGCACTGGAAAAAGATCACCAAATTAAGGTTATTGAGTATAACCTGGAACGTGTCAAGCAAATCTCTGCCAATTTAGAGCATAGTACTGTTCTGTATGGCGATGCTACCGATGAATCTTTATTACGAGAAGAATTTGTGGGTACGAGCGATTTATTTTGCGCGGTTACCGATAACGATGGCGTTAATATTATCTCGGCGGCACTGGCTAAAAATTTGGGGGTACGTAAAGCAATCTGTTTACTGAATAATAATTCTTATAC
>JABFRM010000190.1 GCA_013141155.1 Methylococcaceae bacterium
TCAGTCACGAATTGTTAAATGCCAAAGTCAATGATGAAGAAAAGCAGAAGTTTGAACATGCTTTTGAGACGCAATGTATAACCAGGGAAGCACAAAATTTAGATAATAAAGAAGAGGCCGAAGTTCGTTTTACAGAGCCATGTCGCTGTATTGCTACCTTTATGATGAAAGACTTAACGGCTATTGAAGCTGAAAAATTCCTTCAAGAGCATCAAGACGCGCACTCTTTAAGAATTAAATATGAAAACGCCGCTTACCATTGCCTACAACAAAAAGCGCACCCCAAAGGTCCTAATTTCTCCAAGCCACAATAATCAAACTAACTACCCCAATTAAACTAACTCCCCCGGGCTTGGCAAACGAAAGCTTGGGGTTATTTATCGGCGGCGGCGGCAATCGTTATAATGTTTTTTTCAGCCAATGCTTTCAGAATTTGTAACCCACCCTCCAGCACTGCTTGAACGTTATCCTGCCCATATTCTACAGCCACTTGCTGTAAATAATGGTGCGTAGTCAGTCCTGCATTTTCTTGGATCAAATTGAGTAGGCTATACGTTATAGGATTTATTACTATAAACTTGACGTCATCTGTTTTATCGCGATAAACAATTATAAGTGTAGGTTGGGCTGGTGCTTCTGTCGGTAAAAAGTCCGGTGATAGACACTGAACAGGGTATTGATAGGCCAATAGCCAAGCCAGAGGTGACAATTGGATACGGTTATTGAGCAAATTATCCACGCTGCCATTAATAACCAACTCTTCCTGAGCGATTGATAACGCCATTTCTACCCATTCATAATGCGCCAGTTCCAACAAAAACGGATAATCGCCTGGGTTATTGCGTTCACTCTGACAATAGCTTAAAAACTCCTCCGGGATATTACAGAAATAAGGCGTTTTGCTTGAGTGTTGAATGAAGAAGTCTCTCACTAACGCTAGCCATTGCGCTGTAGATAATATTTTCCTTAATACCGGAAAATTACTGCCCAAAAAACTTTCTACGTTATTAAATATCAATTCCGTATACATGATCATGCGTTCAGGCTTAACATCCGACGGCATGGGCTTATGCAAAGGGTCTCTAATATAAGCGGTAAAATTAGCCTGTTGTTGCTTTAAATTAAGCGCTTTGCTGTTCATGTTGACGCTGCCACGCATTCTGGATGCTTTTGATGGTACCAACTTCCTGCAACAACTCATGACAGGCAGGAATATTAAAATCGCGTTCTAAAAGCGTAGGAAAAACGCCAAATAGCCCATACGCTTTCGCCAGCAATGTCCAGACTGAATCAATCACGGCCGCACCATGGGTATCCACTAAAAAATCCTCAGCTTCTACATAATGACCTGCAACATGAGCGTAAGCAATGCGCTTGGCAGGCATCGCACGCAGAAAAGCGTCGGCATCGTAGCCATGGTTAACGCTATTCACAACAATATTATTAATATCCAATAAAACCTCGCAATCCGCTTCACGAATAACCGTATTAAAAAAATCTATCTCCGTCATTTCTTGACCCGGCGCGGCGTAATAGGAGACGTTTTCAATCGCAATACGTTGCCCCAAAAGATCCTGCACCCTTCTAATCCGTGCGGCAACATGTTTAATCGCCTCACTGGTAAAAGGTATTGGCATGAGATCGTATAGATGACCCTGATGGCTACAATAACTTAAATGTTCGCTATAGAATTTAATATGGTGCGTCGCCATAAATTGCTTAAGCGCCAAAATGAACGCTTCATCCAAAGGGTCGGTACTGCCGAGGGATAAGGATAATCCATGACAGACAAAAGGGTGTCGTTCCGTCATTGCCCGAAACTGCTTACCGAATCTACCGCCGATAGTCATCCAGTTTTCCGGAGCCACTTCGTAAAAATCAACGGCTTTAAGTGGCGTATTAAGGGCTTCAGATAAAAACGCGCGGCGTAAACCTAAACCAGCGCCATTAATCAAATTGAGCGTTGTGTCCATGTGAACACCTTGTAAAAACGGGGGAAACCGACAGAAAAAAGGCGGGGTTGACCCCGCCTTTGATAACCGTAAAACATGACCACTATCAGTTAAAAAACTGATCAAAACCGCTTTATTTAGCGGGAGCCATTTTTGCACCGCAAGCGGCTTCCATCTCTTTAGCTTTCATGCCGGACATGTCCATACCTGACATATCGCCTTTCATTCCAGCTCCGCAAGCCATTTCAGCGGCTTTAGCGTCACCAGGTGCTTTGGCAGAATCGCCCATAGCGCCGCAAGCGCCTTCTTTACCTTTCATCATCGCGCCACAGGTTTTTTCCATACCGTCCTTCATTTTACCGTCTTTCATCATGGCGCCGCATTTGGCTTCACCACAACTTCCTTCAGTTTTTTTGGCGGCATCGCCATCAACCGATTCAACTTTGGCTTTTTCGACAGGAACCACACCCGTAGCCGCGGTTTTTTCGGCTGGAACAACCCCAGCAACCTGCATATACCCTTGTGACATTTCGGTTATCGCAAAGGGATTTACTTCAGCATTGACAGCACCAGCAGTCAAGCCAGCAGCGATTGCAGTACTAATCGCAGCAATTAAGGGAGCTTTGTTTATATTTTTCATTGTTAATCCTCGTAAATCTAATTGTCATTATAGGGATACATCTTACCATTTCATCTTAAACACGCACTGATTTGAGTATGGATATCAGCAAATAAAGTGTTGCGTTTTACTTTAACCCCGCCCACCAAGCATTCGACCAAGTAACACTTAAAGAGTTCAAACGCTTTTTCCGTTTAAAAAAATTAAGCGGGCAATTTTTGTTTGAACTCACACAAATCCACAATAATACATGCGGCACAACGCGGCTTTCTGGCTATACACGTATAGCGACCATGCAGGATGAGCAAATGGTGAGCATTAACTTTATGCTGTGTAGGTACGCATTTGTCAAGTTTTTGCTCTACTGCCAATACGGTTTTACCTGGCGCCAATCCAGTTCGATTAGCAACCCTAAAAATATGCGTGTCTACAGCAATGGTTGGTTGCCCGAATGCCGTATTTAAAATAACATTAGCGGTTTTGCGCCCCACACCCGGAAGGCTTTCCAGCGCTACGCGAGTTTCGGGTACCTCTCCATTATAATCTGCAATAAGTTTTTGGCATAGCAAGATAATATTGTGCGCTTTAGTATTAAACAAACCAATGGTTTTAATCAATTCCCTTAACGCTTGTTCACCCAATACCAATACTGCCAAAGGCGTATTGGCAGCCGCAAATAAGTTCACCGTAGCTTTGTTGACACTTTTATCCGTGGCCTGCGCCGACAACACCACTGCAATTAATAACTCAAACACTGAAGCGTAGTGCAACTCGGTTTTAGGCTCAGGCATAGCGGTGGCTAAACGATTAAAAATAGCCAAACGATTGGTTTGATTCATGGCCTTACTTTAGCGATATAAAAAATGTAAAATTTGCACACATTCTACACAATGCACTTAATCTCAATCAAATCCCTTGACCTGTTTTTTCCTGCTGATTTTCTTCAGCATCCTTAGTCGCTTCACAGCCCTTTTTATAAAAAACCAGCTCGCTAACAAACGGCTGCACAGCTATTTTCAGCGTAGATTTTATCTGAAAATCAACAATACTCGCTGCAATCGCCTCTTGGAACAAGGAATTAAATTGTTGCATCAGCTTTTGTTGGGCGACTGAAGGATCGGTGTGGGGAGTATCAGTATCAAAATTGATTTTATTGACCGTTACCTGTAAGGCCAAAACAGAAAAATCAGTAATCGTTTTTTCAAATTCAGCAAATACTTCAGATCCTTGCCGAGTTTTAATGCGTTTTATGTCATCGGCATCTGCGTACAATAAAAATGCGCCTTTAGCGCCTTGCTGAAGGTTTTTACACGCACCACCCTCCATCACTCGAACCATTTGCAGGGTCTTACCAGCTTTCAAAATAGTCATCGGCGGCGCACCTGCTGCTTTGGGTGCTTTATTAATCATGGTTTGATCGTTAGTGACCGCTGGCGCATCAGACGATGAAATGCTTGGCGGATGCGAGCAAGCGGCTAAGGCGCATAAAGACAATGCAAGAAAAGCTTGACGTAAGCATTTCGGGTAATTTTTAAAGGTCATAGTGATAAAGTACGCGAGTAAGAAACGTTTGGGGATCAGGATACGGTTAAAGTCAGGCAAGTCAATATTTTTGCAGTAATCCTATAATTTAGCGCGATCATCAATGCAAAAAATGAATGGCATTATACGGAATACAAGCATGTCAGAGCCTCGAATTTCATATTCGACCAACGAGGTCCAATAGAGGGTGTAAATAAGCCGTCACACGGATTTATTTACACCCTCGCGGAATACGCTATCGCTATTCCGCCCTATCATACCGCCCCTAAAGAAACACCAGCCAATCTTAGATGCAACTTTTCCCGTACATTTCGGAGGGCAAAAATGGGCAGAAAAATTTGAATACGGGCATTAACCGACAATTTTGCCATTTCGTTTCCATTTGGCTTTGCCTATATAATCATCTCCGGTTGAGCAGCATGTGTGTTTTATGCCTTCTCGCTTACAGCTTAACCATTCCCCTGCCGCGATACCAATGGTAAAATCCCCTTTTAGCCAGCTCGACGATAGACAAGTAAACCACCACCATCGCTGCCAAAATGGCGTAAAACTCAGCGGGCGGCGCAACAAATCCAAAATACCCGCCCAACGGCGTAAAGGGCAATGTCGCGGCAATCAGCATCACTGAGAGCGAGGTCGCCACCAACACCGGATGGGCGCGGCTTTTAAACGGGTTACCACGGGTGCGGATGATGAAAATCACCAACACTTGCGTAGAAAGGGATTCGACAAACCAGCCAGTTTGAAAAAGCGTTTCATTAGCTTTCAGTACCACCAACATGACGTAAAAGGTCAGGAAGTCGAACAGCGAGCTGATCGGACCGATCACCAACATGAAATTACGAATAAAATTCATGTCCAGCACCCGTGGTTTACGCAGCTCTTCTTGATCTACTTCATCCAGCGGAATCGGTACTTCGGAGAGATCGTAGAGAATATTGTTAAGCAATATTTGCGTGGGCAACATCGGCAGGAAGGGCAAGAACAGCGCCGCCCCTGCCATGCTGAACATATTGCCAAAGTTTGAGCTGGTGCCCATCATAATGTACTTCATGATATTGCCGAAGGTGCGGCGGCCTTCCAGTACGCCATCCAGCAGCACATTTAAATCTTGATCTAATAGGATCATGTCAGCGGCTTCCTTGGCAACATCCACCGCCGAATCCACCGAAATCCCCACATCTGCGGAATGCAAGGAAGGCGCATCATTAATGCCATCGCCCATATAGCCGACCACATGCCCACGCGCCTTGAGCGCCAAGATCACCCGATCTTTCTGGGATGGGTTAACACGGCAAAACAGGTTCGCGGTTTCCACCCTGATCCGCAACGCTGAATCATCCATCTGGGCAATGTCTTTGCCCATTAAAATGCCCGTTACCGGAATGTTCAATTCGGCGCAGACATGCTGGGTGACCAACTCACTATCGCCGGTGACAATTTTGACCGCCACGCCCCAGTCCTTGAGCGCGGCAAGCGCTGTGCCTGCACTGGCTTTGGGCGGGTCGAGGAAGCCTGCAAACCCTGCAAACACTAAATCTGACTCATCACCGATCACCGCATCGGAATGATCCTGCGGCACATTGCGCCAGGCAATGCCCAAGACCCGAAAACCTTCTTTTTCAAGGGCAATATGCTCGGCGTGGATCTGCGTGCGCGCGGCTTTATCCAGCGGGACTTGCACATCACTGCCTTGCTGTTCATAGTGGGTGCAAAGCTCAATAATCTCTTCAGACGCGCCTTTGACCACCAATATCCGTGCATCGCCTTTGTCCAATAACACCGACACCCGCCTGCGTTCAAAATCGAACGGTACTTCGTCGATCTTCTTCCAAGCACTTACGTCAATATTTTCATGAGCAAGGATCGCATCGTCGAGCGGACTTTTAAGGCCGGTTTCAAAAAAGCTGTTGAGATAGGCCAGTTCCAGCACCCGTTCGCTGGGTTTGCCTTGCGGGTCTACATGTTGCTCTAAGCGGATTTTCGCCTCGGTCAGCGTGCCGGTTTTATCCGTACACAACACATCCATTGACCCCAAATTTTGAATAGACGCCAAACGCTTCACAATTACCCGTTTTTTCGCCATGTGCAGCGCACCACGCGATAAAGTAACTGATACTACCATCGGTAGCAGTTCTGGAGTCAATCCCACCGCCAATGCCACCGCAAACAGGAACGAATCCAGCCAAGGCTTGTGCATGAAGGCATTGACCAGCAACACAAACAGCACCAGCAGGATGGTCAAGCGCATGATAAGCAAGCCGAAACGGTGTGTACCCACCTCGAAAGCGGTCGCTGGCGGTTGACGCGTCAAGCTATCGGCGATAGCGCCAATCGCCGTGCCGGTCCCGGTTTTGACCACCCGCATCCTGGCGCTGCCGCTGATAACGGTAGTTCCCATGAACACGGCGTTGGTGGCATCCTGCAACTCGGTTGCATCGGCGGCAAGCACACCGGGATGCTTCTCTACAGGATACGGTTCACCCGTCAGCAACGCCTGTTTGACGAACAAATCCTGCGCTTCCAAAACCAGACCATCCGCCGGAATCATATCGCCGGCAGAAAGCACCGCAAGATCCCCAGGGACTACATCAGTCACCGGCACATCAATGGCCTTGCCATCACGTATAACGCTGGCATGTACCGAAACCGAATGCCGCAAGCTTTCCGCCGCCTTGCCAGCACGGTGTTCCTGCACGAAATCCAATGTGACGCTCAGCAACACCATCACTGAGATAATGACAAAGTTGGTCATTTCGCCGGTAAAGGCCGATATTGCACTGGCGACCAGCAGCAGAATGACCAGTGGGTTTTTAAAACGCGCGAGGAATTGCAGGATTAAGGATTTTTGCTGGTGGTCACGGAACAGGTTGAGGCCAAATTTGGCGAGCCGTGAACGGGCTTCAGCATTGGATAAGCCTGCCGCATCGGTCGCCAACTCTGCATTAGGTTCTGTAAGGGGTTTTAGCCACCAAGAGGGATTATCCGGCGTGGCTTTGGACTTTGCGATTGATTTGTTCATGTGAGCTTAGATTATGTGAGGGCGTTTATTGATGACAGTTTACCTAATCTTTATCGGTTGTATCTTTGTATCTAATGGTTGTTATCGCATTAAAAAACTTAACTGAGCCATGTTAAAAATACCCATCACAGCTGGCACACCCAACAACCAACCTAAAAAATATTTACCCATGACACCCTCCCAAAAATACTTGCATAAAAATCGCCTTGTGATTGGCAATTATTGTCTTACCTGATTACCCATAAGCCTTAGCCAACTTCAAAAGACGGTATGGCATAGGGGATGTGCGTAGGGCAGCATTTCCTGTAATTGGAAGCGTCGGTTATGCCAATAGCAAAACTCCGCGAGGTAGCGTGGCAAATGCTTCAGGCTGATTGCATGGTAGGTGCCGGTGATGGCGTTCTTGACATTACCGATCATGGTGTTGACCCAAGCGAATTTTTCTTTGGCGACACTTTGCGGCCCGCTGGCCAGTGAGGTTTGGTGTTGGCAACTGTGTCCTAGTAGAGCTTTCGGGTCTTCAAGGCGTGTGATGGTGGAACCGCAGTGAGGGCAAAGCCCCCCCCAGACCATCGTCAGTAAAAAAAGGCTTCGGTATATTGACTTTCGGTGCCATAGTTTTTGGATAGCTTGGTCAGGCCATAGCCTGTTTGAAACTGCACTTTATTTTTGCTCATTTGTCCATCCCCTTTGCTTGCTGCTTCGTTGGACATTTTTTTGCCTTTAAAGTTATGGGTAATCAGGTAAGCTATAATGGATACGCACCATAAGCAATGGACAAAGCATGCTTACCAGCAAAAAGATACTTCCTTCACCAATGCAAGGGGAATGCCCGTTGTTTTGGAACCGACACCTTATCATACTTTGTTACGGTCGCCGGTTGCACATAGATAGCATAGTCAACAACTTCCGGTCTTTCAAGAATCTCTGCCAATACATCCCGTGGCCAATATAAATATTTTTCACTGACAATGTAAATCTGCCTATAAGTATTTTTTAATAACAACACAGGGAAGTTGCCAATTTTACTACGAAGCAGACGAAGGCTAGTATCATCAGCGAGTAATCTGGCGACCAAATAGAATTCGGAATCGGCTAAAATAATTAGCCTTTGTGGCTTTGCTGCCACGACCTGAACCGCTTCCGCACGCAAAGCATCTTCCGCCGCCTTATTGGCTTGCTGATCCAGCGGAAAAAAGCCTAATGGAAATTTTTGTGAGGCTTTTCGATCTGCACCGTAACTGTTTGACCAATGGAAACTATTCACAATAATTAAATGCCCCAGTTCAGCGATGGCTTGATTTCCAAAAACTAACCAAGCGGATAAAAATAATGCTGCCTTAACATTATTGAGCTTATCAATCCATAATTGACCTAAGAGCAAGTATAAGCCGAGAATTGCAATAATAAAATGCCTCGCAGGCGTAGGGTTTGCTACCCAGAAAAGTAACGAGGGCAAAGAGAGCGCCAAACAAACTAAAACCAAGGGCAGGTTCATGTTGCGGTCTTTGACACGCAAAGCTATTGCAAGGAGCAATAATATAGCCGTCACGATTCCCTGCGCCAACACCACAATCCCAACCCCCTTTAGCATTTGTCCGATGAGCAGATATTCTGACAGAAAGCCCAGCACAGAACTTACGGCTCGCCCTTCTGAAGCAATAAAGGGTCGCTGCAAGTAAAGAAAATAGCCAAATGCTAGCGTTAAAACCAGACCGACAGCCAGTCCAAATAACCAGTTATGCTGGTTTTTAGGGGATTTTACCCAGTAAGCCGCAGCAATGAAAGGAAATGCAAGCACCACCTCCCCTCTAAGGCACAAACCTATAGTTAAAGCGGCAAAAGCAAACGTTAAATATAGCGCGGTGGTCGCTGGCTGGGACTTTTCACCGGCAACCAACACTAGCCAGCAACCTAAAAACAGGAACGCACAGCCGCCAATCAAAGGGTGTCCAGAAGCGAGGAACGGAAGCACAACGGGGCTAAATAGAAATCCTACTGCACAGAAAACCGGAACGCCCCGATCAAAGAGCTTATTTAACATAAGGCTTAAGCCCACTGCAAAAATAAACGCAAATACAATACCTACGTCATTGATCACTTTTGCCACGTAGTCAGGATCAATAAGTAAATTTTCTGGGATTAGATGATAGAGTATTTCATAGAAACCAAAACTGAATTTGAGACCGTAATGATAGCCAGCAAAAATATGATCGCCAGTGACACCACCATACACAATCCCTGCGACCATGCGGACGATATCAGGTTCTGCTAATGTGTAGCGATAACTAAACAACGCTGAAGTAACCGTCACCAAAATTGGGACGGCAACCATCCACATTTTGTCATTAAATTTGAATTTATGCATCTGTCAAAAATCCTGGATTTGCAGGAGGTTTAAAAATAAAATTAAGGCTAAATAGTTAATCCAAAATTATAGATGCTCCACCTAAAGCTTAAGTACCGGCGACTCCGCTGAGTTTCCCCCACTCATCGAAAAAAGTCCGTTTAGGCAATGGCCGCCATATTATATAGCCAGCCCCATCAAATCTTTTTAACAAACTCCGACTTCAATTTCATGGCACCAATACCGTCGATTTTGCAGTCAATATCATGATCCCCCTCGACCAGGCGGATGTTTTTGACTTTAGTACCCACTTTGACTACTAAGGATGACCCTTTGACTTTAAGGTCTTTAATGACCGTGACACTATCGCCATCTTGCAACACATTACCGTTGGCATCCTTAATGATGCGGGTATCGCCGCTGTCGTCGCTTGTACCTGTTTGTGGCCATTCATGCGCACAATCAGGACAGATATACAAGCTGCCATCTTCGTAAGTAAATTCTGAGCCACAGGCCGGACAGGGAGGGAGATTACTCATGCTTTACCTTAATAATGAAAGTTGTCTCAACCCTGTGGAATACAAGGTGTCTTGAACCAGCATGATGCCAGATTCAGGTATCTTGTGTCCATTCATAACCGTCCTGAAAACAACAAAAATCACTCTGCCGTCGTTTTTGTGTGTCAAAAAACCCACAAAAACCAGTGGATTTCATGCCAAATTTTTACTATTTTTAACTTTAAAACCATACGCCTACGCTGAAAATATTGGAAAAAGGGCGCTGGCGAAGTGCAAATTTTTAGCAGACGAGTTAAAGCGATTACGCAGTGAAGTTATCGATCTGAAAAAGAAGCTGGCACTGGCGGAGGAGCATCGTGAAATCCTAATACCCACACGGGGCACTAAAAAAAGCAGCGGCATACTTCACGGCTCAAACGCTGTGAAGTATGCCTGGATTAAAGCGTAGCAAAACCAGCACACCTTCAATGTTGCTGAGATGCTTGGTATGCTACGAAGCGGGTATTATGTGTGGAAAAACAGCCCTCAATCCGCGCGCGCAATAGAAGGTATTAGGCTCACAGACCTGATTTAAAAATCCTTTAATGAAAGCCGTAAAACTTTCATTTTTTATGGAACTTCCCGTATATCCACTAAACTGAATTGATAGTTACCGGTATTTTTTAAAACTACTGTATAGTTTTTGCCCATTGCTTTAATTTTAGGGATTACTAAATTCTGGGTTGACTCGTCATACTGTGCCGGCAGGGTGTCAGCTGATGCTGATATAGACGTTGCTGATTTCAAACCAAACAGGCCGTTTGCTTGCAGCTTTAATTGCACAAAATAATGCGTATTTTGCACCTGTACATCGACAATATCAGCCTCTTGAGTGGCATCATCATAAAAGCCGCTGGAAGGTGCGATCGGGGTCACCACGGGAACACTACCTGGAGGTGGTTGATCTCCGGTCGGTATCAGCGTCACGGTGCCAACCTTGACATCTCGATCCAACAGCATAAACGACCCCCATTCTGCTGCCCATATTAAATCACCGGTCAGGGATAACGCGCCATTCACCGTAGAGGTGGTGACATTGACCAAATCAAACAACCCTCTGGTGTTGAAGTAATATTCGTTGGTCATGATTGCCCAGCCAGATTCGCCGTGTGCCTCAGGGTTAATTTCTTCATAAATACTGCTTCCGCCCTTACCGACCCTTTCTGGGTAGAAAGCCAGCGACAAATCTTTCGGCAACAAATAGCCTTTACGGCTATCGCTACGCATTCTGAATGCGCCACTTAAGCCAATTTTGCCGGTTCCTTTGGTTGGGTCGTCAGTATAATTAAAGCTGGTAGGCTGAAGTTGTCGACTGGCCTCTGCGGGTGCAGCAGGTATATCTGGGGCGTTAACCGCGAAATCCATCTCTACAATTGCATTAGGCAGTGCCTCAAGGCCAGGCGTAGGGTTGGGTTCACCCCCGTCAATAGCCACATTATTAAAGGATTGGTCGAGAAAATCCTCGACCCACCACCAACGCTGACCTATTTCGGTGCTGCCACCGTTCATTTTCATCAGGGTGGTTTGATCAAATTTTAGGATAAAATGACCATTGGCACTGTTAGCATTCGCTAAAGCAGGCACCAGCAACGCAGCACAAATGCCAACGACTAAGCTACGGCTTGTGGTTAAGGGGTTTAAGTTGTTTTGTTTATTTTTCATTGAAGTACCTTTGATTTATTTTACAGTTAAAAGTTAATCTCAATGCCGCTAAAGCCCAGCATGCCTCCAAAATCAGGAGCGATGCGGTACCTATGCGCATGACAGCAACCCAGCCGTCTTGAATAAACCAAGATCTGTGGTTTTCCGGCTCCGCCTCGCAGCGGATGTGGCAAGTGTCGCTTCCTTACGACTGCGTACGAATCCCTGTACGCGACTGTCCAATTGGTTTTAGGTAATATTGCGGGATTACCCATTGATATTTTGACTTTCCCCCGATGTCATCTTTCCTAAAACGCGCTTGCGATAGGGAATCTAAACAAAGCTTGATAGATATAAAGCAATATCCATGCCATTTCTCTATCATTGCTAGGCATGACTGTGGATAATATATCGGTATGCTATTGAATTAAATGATTTTAAACGCGGGATTTTCGGCAGCAATATTACGAAAGGCTATGGCTAAAGACTGGCCGAAAGACGGTAAAACAATTAAACATTGTTATATGCCGCATTTTTTATGGGGGATATGCAGCATTTTAGTGAATCGCTAAGAATAACCGCTCAATCGGACATTGGTGTTTTAAGCAAAGCCCGTCATTACTAGGCTTAGCGGCATGATGGACGTTTATTTAAGAAAAACGACTTCGTCATATCCCCCATTTTTAAGTAATTGAGCTAAAATTTGCCTGATTAGCTAGGTACTTCAGTAAGCCCCGTCATACTGGCAGGGATGCCAGTATCCAGCCATAGGGCATAAGTATCTACACAAATGTAGTTAACCGTCATTCCGGCATCCATGCCGGAATGACGGGCTTTGAAACTTGTGTAGATACTCAAGGCCATAGGGAGAGCCTAGCGAGGGTTTTGAATGTAGATTTGGCATACCTAAATCGAGCGGCAGGGCAATAGGTAAGTTACCATTCTTGGCTCTGGATTCGGATTCTGGCATCCCTGCTGGAATGACGGTGAACTAAATTTGTGTAGATGCGCATGTCTCCCCAGCCATCCTTGATCCTAGAAACCACGCCCAACTAATTTTTAGGTTAATCTGCCACCCATTTAAAGCGCAACGCCGCCGTTATCAGAAATAGCAAGGTCATGGCCAATAGCGTTAAAATTTCCGGCGTGACGTCTACCAAACCGGCATTGTCGAGCATAACTGCCCGTGCCGCTTTCAATATATGCGTGAGCGGAAACAACAAGGCGGCTTTTTGCACCAGTTCCGGCGTACCCTCTAAAGAAAACCAAACGCCTGATAGCAGCATCATCGGCCAGGTCAACAGGTTTATTAAGCCCGCTGCCAACTCTTCACTGCTGGTACGGCTGGCCATGAGTAACCCTAAGCTGATTAACGATGTAGTACCAAGCATTGCAATCAAAAGCAACAAGCTATATGACCCTTGCACAAAAAAATCAAACAGAAAATTCATGGAGACAAATTGAAAAACAATAACGACTAACAACATCAGCAAGCGGCTAACAACTTGTGCGGATAAAAACTCAAAAGCATTAACCGGCGTGGCTTTCAGGCGTTTTAGCACGCCATTCTTACGGTAACGTACGATGACAAAACCTACCCCGAAAAAGCTGCAAGACATCATATTGATGCCTAAAATCCCCGGCAACACCCAATCCAGATAGCGCACTTGCCTGCCGTTGACCACTTGTTTTTGCAAGGGACTGTTGTTAGAACTGGCGAGCAGGATTTTTTCCAGCAGATAGCCTTGCGGCGAGGTGTCATTAACCCAGTAGTTGGTCTCGCTACCGCCTTCCAGAACTAAATCCAGTTGTTGGTGTTGCAATTTTTTTAAAGCCACATCACGAGCGGCATAGTCAATAAATTGCAGGTAACGTGTGGTTTTAAAAGCGGCGATGCTTGGGTTATCTGCACCCACTACGCCAACCTTATACAGCGCAGACTCTTTGCCACCGAAGATGACGGCAATGCCAATGATAAGCACCAGCGGAAAAATGAAATTCCAGATCCAGGTGGCTTTATCTCTCAGTAGTTCTAGGTTGCGGGCTTTTAATAATACTAAAAAATGATTCATCAGCTTCTCAACGTGTGACCGGTTAATTTCAGAAATAAGTTTTCCAGGTTAGGCGTGGCGACCGACAATCCTTCTAGCGGTATTTGATGCTGGGTTAATTGGCTGATGGCCGCTTCTACATTGGCAGTGATGAATTCCACCGCCTCACCCACGTCATAGACTTCAAAAGGTAAGCCCTGCTGCGCTGTCAAACCACTGGCTTTCGGCAAACGGATCACCACGCCGTCAAAGTGCTGTTGCAACAACTTCTCCGGGGTGTCTTGCACTAAAATCCGGCCTTTATCCATGATCGCAATCTCGTCACAGAGTTGCTCCGCTTCCTCCATGTAATGGGTGGTTAGAATAATGGTTTTGCCGCGATTTTTGATACTGCGAATTAACGCCCAGAAATTATGCCGTGACTGCGGATCAAGGCCAGTGGTTGGCTCATCCAGAAAAATAATGTCAGGATCATTGATTAACGCAATACCCAGCAACAAGCGTTGCCGCTGACCGCCGGACAGTTTGCGGGTATCGCGATTTAGAAACTCTTGCAAAGAACAAGCTTCGATAATCTCAGCCAGCGGCAAACTGTTTTTATACAATTTTTGAAACAACTGTAGCGCTTCCTTGACGGTCAATAAATCCGGTAAGGCGGTATGTTGAAATTGGATGCCGATATGTTTGGGGTACTGCTTGTTAATTGGCGCGCCACGAAAATAAATTTCACCTTTACTGGGCTTCAGAATGCCTTCCATCATTTCCAGGGTAGTGGTCTTCCCTGCCCCGTTAGGCCCTAAGAGGCCAAAACAAGTCCCAGCTTTGATCTCAAAACTGACGCCATCAACCGCTTTAACACCGGCATACTGTTTTTCCAGTTGCCGCGCGCTGAGAATAACGCCGCTTTCTGGCGTAATAACCGCGAGCCTGGCATTGCTGTTGTCATTGGCTACGGGGCTAAGTTGTTGTAGCCAAGCGGCACAATCCGGTTGTTTAACCACCGAAAAATGCTCCCCTTGCGCATAGATAACCCGCACCTTGGCAAAATAAGCATCCCAACAATTGGCTTTTAGCCATCGCTTGCTGTCTTCGGCGATCACCAAGGTAATGCTATAAGGTAATTTGGCGCCGTAGTGATAGGGGGTCGTTATCGACGTTTCAATGACCTGCCATATTTTTAGAAAATGCTCGGCATCCAGCGTGGCGCTGGTTTGTTGCAGCAAGTCGGCTAACTGCGCTTTCCATTGTTCATACGGCTGTGTTTTAAGAATCTGCGCGATTTTGTCCTTAACCGTCGCGGGATTAATACCCGCATTATTCAGGATAAAATTGCAAAATTCGGTCACCGAAGCCTTATCAATAACGCCTTGCTTGAGTAATAAACCACTGTCGATCAGCACGATTGTTCCGATTTCAATATCTGTGCCTAGCAATTGCTGTAGCATTTCATAGACCACAGTACCGCCATAGCTATGCGCATACAGGTTAATTTTACCGTGTGGCTGAATGCTTTGGATTTGCACGATATTATGCGCCGCCATCGCTGTAATGGTGGTCGCAGGTGCATCGTCGTTATACCCTTGCATTTGCAGGCCATAAACTGGGCCTTCATTTTTGAGACAATCTGCCAATTCATAATAGCCGTCACTTAAACCCGGCATTCCAGGGATGATGAACGTTGGAATGCTGCTGCGCAAATTAACGATATAAGGCGAATTTGCCGCCTGTTTAGGGGTAATTTGCAGATGCTGAACCAATTCCTGGATGGTGGGATATTTAAAAATGTCCGCCAGCGTCAACTGGGGGTTATCGAGGATTTGATTAATCAAATTAACCAATTGCACAATCAATAAGGAATGTCCGCCCAGTTCAAAAAAGTTATCCTGTACGCCTACGCGCTCAACACCCAACAAAGCTTCCCAGATCGCGGTCAACTGCGTTTCTAGCGGAGTTTTGGGGGCGACATAGTGTTTATC
>JABFRM010000334.1 GCA_013141155.1 Methylococcaceae bacterium
CGCTACCTACTACGTCAAGGCTACCACAATGACTCTACGGCTCTTCGGGATAAAATGCTTGCCTCCCTCGCGCGCTATCGCGCACGTCGGATTGGCGCATTTCCCTTCGCCTACCGGGGACTAAAAACATCACTTCGCTCACGCTCCGTTTCCATGTTTTTCAGCGACTCCACCTTCATTTGCCTGTTCTTTTGGAATACCAATAGATAAAAATAGCAATAAACCCACTAGAAAAAATAACACAGTGCGCGTAGCATAATAATATTAGTTCCAA
This sequence comes from Methylococcaceae bacterium, assembly GCA_013141155.1. Taxonomy (GTDB): domain Bacteria; phylum Pseudomonadota; class Gammaproteobacteria; order Methylococcales; family Methylomonadaceae; genus SXIZ01. The sequence continues at coordinate 275 of JABFRM010000334.1, forward strand.
AAAAACTCTAAGGAGTCTTCAATGCTTTATCTCGACGACAATCAGTAAGCTTTTTTGGAATTGCTTTAAAAATTTCAACTATTTCTTGAGATTCTGAATTTGTCGTTACTTTTAAACACACGCATCCATATCCATAACTGCCTGCGCCAGAACTTACCCAATCTAATTTTTTAAATGTTGGCCAATCCCCTTTTGCTTCATATCCTCCTTGAACGGCAATTGTCCATTCACCATCCTTATCAGTAAGCGAAGCATTTCCAGGTGATGAATTCTCAAACCACCCACAACGTAACTCAGGGGTTGCGTCAGCCAAAGCGTAACTTCCGTAAAAAACGGTCAAAATCAAATTAATAAACCTAATATTTAAAAATGAACATTTCTTCATCATATTAACTCCAAATCGTTTTTATAATTTTATTTTTGATTTCAACAAAACAACTTCAAATTTACGAGCAATTTTAGCAATGTCTAAAGCATGGTCATGACCATTTACCATAGCTCTGGCCCCATTGTAATCTGTTAATTTATTTGAAAAATATTTTCTAAAAGATCGACTATTAGCAAAAATTTTTCCTGTGCGCATGCCATATGACATGATTTTATATGCTACATCTGGATCTTTAACCAAATCAGGATTAAGTAATAAACTAAAGTTTAACCCTAACTCAATACTCGCATTTGCATAATTAGACCACCACGTAAGTTGAACATACCCTCTTCCAAAATATTCATGCTCGACACCATCATCGCTTACATAAACAGGAGATGCTGCCTTACCATCTACTGCGCCAAGTTTTGCTTTTTTTGTTAATGGAATAATTTTTCCATCAGATTTTAATTTAAATTGATCTCCATCATGTTCAGTGATACGAACACTGCCATCATCCAATAATTTCACCTTCACTGGCTCATGATACTTTCTACCTTTACCATGACCAACTTCTTCAACGGGGGACATAGTGTGAAGCCATTTTCGTACTTTTTTATGTTTACCATTTCTTGTAATTACTTCTTCATTTTTTAATGACGTCGTTTCCCACATGGTTGTAGCAAGCATATAAGAAGCCCACCTTATATCAGTAATAGCCATATCTTTTTCGATTAAACCTAGCAATTGATTAAGATTTGGTATCATATCTCCATTAAATCGAGGACTACTAGAAAACTCTTTAATAAATCCACTCATAAAAATAGTTCGATCATAACTACCTAAGTACCAATATTTATCGCTAAATTCTGTATTTGCCATGTATTTTCTCCTCCATTAATCCTGAATTCTTGAGTTAACGAACTGTTTAAGTGCCCACAGTTTACAAAAAACCTCAACCAAAATCTGGGCAATATTCACCTTTTTTCAGCTTATTTCAGTTAGTTAATCTTGCCTATCAAACCTTCCCCCAAAACGGATTCAACGTAAGATCACCCGCATCCTTCTCACTCTGCCGCACCCCCATCCATGAAGTCCACCCCAGCCGTGTTTGCTCGCCCAACTGTGCACTCGGCACTTGCGCTTTTTTTAACACCAAATTCACATCCCAGCTCAACTCATCGCCGATATAATTGCGGATAATGGCAACCAGTTGTTCCAGCCGATGACCATCTGGCAACAGGCTAAGATATTCATCCAGATTCAACGGCCCAAAACGAATGCGGAATTTATGCTGGCATCCCCACACCTTTGAACCCAAGATGGCCGACATCCCTAGCTCCCCAGTCCTGCGATCTTCACCCAGCCTGGTTAAATCATTAGGCTGAATAGTCAGCCATTCCCCCACAAACGACTCAACACTGACGCGAAAACGAAAGTAGTCTGCCAACAAAGCCCTTAAGCCTTCTGCGGATTTGCTTTGGCTGGACAAAAATCCGGTGTAGTGTAACTTAGCCAAGTCCGGCATGGCATCGCGTTCCCGCAAGGCATCTGCCCCAAAACCGGCCAATGAGCCGATATAATTGGAAAAACGGTCATTGTCGGGGCGGTCATAACTGACCGTCGGTTCATTATTCGCCCAAGCCCGATAAAACAGACACACCATGCGATGATGGAACATATCCGCAAAACCGGTCAGGGTAAAATCGCGGTTATGGTAGATCCGTTCGTGTATATACTCGGTCAAATGGATAGGCATAGGGCCATTGGGGCCGAATAATCCCATAAAACGCTGTTTCAATAAAGGCATCAACCCTTGTTTGCGCCTGTTATAAGACGTGAGGGTCGAGACCTCAAAGGTTAAGGCAATATCTTGTCCTAATCTGACCGGCGGCTCCAAGATTGGGCGTTGTGCCTGTCCAAAGCGGGCTTTGCTCTCATAGGCGCATTCCAAAAGCCGCATCACCTGAAAAAAGCCATAACGCGTTGGCTCTTTCAGTAATGCCGCCTCTAAATCAACTGCCGTTGTCCTAGTCTTGTCGGCCATCGCATTATTTCTCCACGGTCACTGGTTTTAAGCACCGTTTCGGTAAAAGAATTAAGGGACACATACTGGGCAAAAAACTGTTCCAGCACCATGCCTAGCAAAAATACGCCACTGCCTTCAAAAGCGGCTTCATCAACGGTCAACGTTATTTCCAGCCCCCGCCCAAATACAATTGGCCCTGCGGTATTAATGCGCCTGACAATGGGTTTGGACTGAATAAACAAGATGCCTTCAATATGCTTACGAAAAGTTAAATCGCTGTTATCGCCATACAAGGACAATAAGCTACGCAGCGCAGTTGCGCCCTCTTTGTCATTTTGGTTGAGTAGCGATAAGTAATTGAGCGACAAATGGTTAATCAGCTTCCATGCAGTATCTTTATAGGCATTGGATGGTCGTGGCTTAGAGGCCCAGACAAACAACGGATTGACTCCACCGGTGCACCAGTC
>JABFRM010000340.1 GCA_013141155.1 Methylococcaceae bacterium
CACTAGATACCGGTTTGTTTGCCGAAGGCAATCTGGATCTGTTCGGCACCAGCCTCACGCACACGCTAGAGCCGCGATTGTTTTACCTGTACATTCCTAAATCAAATCAAAACAATCAGCCTATTTTCGACACCACGCCTTATGACACCAATTTCGACAGCCTGTTTAGAGAGAATCGTTTTAGTGGCGTGGATCGGGTACAAAACGCTAATCAACTGACGGTTGCCTTAACCTCAAAATTTATAGACGCGGATACTGGTCGTGATCGCTTAAAGCTAAGTGTCGGGGATATTGTGTATTTTCAAGATCGCCAAGCACAGTCACTCCCAAACACAGCCTATCCGGATAGTCCCGCCTCCAATCACCGCTTTTCCAATATCGTCACTGAAGCAAGTGGGCAATTAACCGATGATTTCTCTTTTTCATCCGGTTTCCAGTGGGATCCTTATTCAAGCACCGCAACGCCAACCCGTAAGCAAATTGATCTGCATTATCGCAACAAATGGGGGCATATTTTCAATATCGGTTATCACCAACGTAAAGCCTTGATCCCAGAAACGAAAGCAGACGGCACTATTTCCGATATTATCCGCCAAACCGATATGTCATTCCGCTTGCCTATTCTGGACAATTGGTTCGCCATTGGTCGTTGGCAATATTCTTTTTTGTATAATAAAACCGCCGAGAGCTTTTTAGGGTTAGAAAAAGAAAATTGCTGTTGGCGCTTTAGAATTATCGGACGGCATTATATCAATGGTTTAAGCCTAACCACTACCACTGACCCTAATACTGGAGCCACCCTCTCTGCCCTTGGCGATGCCACGACAACCATGATGTTTGAAGTTGAGCTGAAAAGCCTTTTCCCAATCAAGAGTCATGACGTCGATACCTTCCTGCGACAAAGTATTTTTGGTTATAGTGATTTATAAAACAATGCGTAAATTTAAATTTTTCAACACCTCATTAATGGCCGGTTTTGTACTGGCCGCTCTTTTTAACTTGTCATCGGTCAACGCCGAAGACTTGGATTTTATTGTCGCGATTGTGGAGAACGATGTCGTCTTAAACAGCGAATTACAAACCGAAACCGCAGCTATCGTCAAAAAACTCAAGGCCAATAAAGTGGATTTGCCACCCGACAATATTCTAAAAGGCCAGGTATTGGAGCGGATTATTGTCGATAAATTACAACGGCATTTGGCAAAAACCTCCGGCATCAACGTGACCAATGAGATGTTACAAGCCGCCGTTAAAGAAATTGCACAACGCAACAATATGAATGCCGAGCAATTCAAACAACAACTGCAATCACAAAAAATCAATTATAAAGATTTTGAAGAAAATATCCGCCACGAAATAGCCATTAATCAGGTACGTGCCCATGAAATTGGCGGGCAAATAAAAGTCAGTGATAGTGAAGTTGAACACGCGCTTGAAACTCAAGGCGAAGTGACGCTGGATAAATCCCAATATCATTTGGGACATATTTTAATTGCGATACCTGAAGCAGCCTCATCGGAGGTCATCCAAAAAGCCAAACGACGGGCCGAAGAGGTGGTGGCAAAGCTACGCGATAAGGCAGATTTTAATAAAACCGCCGTGGAGACCTCAGATGATGCCCAAGCCCTACAAGGCGGGGATCTGGGCTGGCGTACGTTAGCTCAAATGCCAACAATTTTTGTGGATGTCGCCGCGAAAATGGCTGCTGGTGATATTAGCGAGCCTATCCGTAGCCCCAGTGGTTTTCATATTATAAAGCTGCATGAATTTAAAGGCCTGAGCAAAGTGCAATCACACATTTTGACCAAAACCAACGTTCGACATATCCTTATTAAAACCAATGAACTGGTTGATGATAACGAAGCAAAAAGACGTTTAATGGCTATAAAAACGCGCATTACGGATGGTGATGATTTTGCCGCTCTGGCACGCGCACAATCTGATGATAAAGGCTCGGCATTAAAAGGCGGCGGCTTAGACTGGGTGGTTCCGGGCGCCATGGTGCCTGAATTTGAAAAAGCTATGGATAACTTAAAGGTTAATGAACTCAGCAATCCGGTGCAAACGCAATTCGGCTGGCATTTGATTCAGGTACTCGAACGCAAACAACAAGATGACACCAGTGAATTTAAAAAAAATCAAGTGCGTGATGCTATCCGAGAACGTAAAATTGAAGAAGAGACCGAGCTTTGGCTACGTCGATTACGCGATGAAGCTTACGTCGAAATATTTAAGGATCGTTTATAAGCCGGTTCATTAATGCTAAAAAATCAGTTGACACTAAATAATGCCGTTAATGTGTATTGAGCAATTATTAGGCTTCAATGATGTTGTCCAAAACTTTTAGCTTCACTAAACTCACAACCACTGAGTAAAACAGATGAGTACATCGAAGCACCATCAAAAACATCAAGCCAAGCACTGCCGTGAATATTGATCTTGAACATAGCTTAAGCCTACATCTCCAAAAAATTCTGGAGACCACTGCAACCGAGCCGTTACAAAAACTATTGGGCAGAATTGCCGAAAATCTCGCGCTTTCGCCATTACAATTGGCAGCGGCATTACTGTATCTGGATGCGGACGTCATAATATCGTGCTTAGACGCGTTTAACGCGCACAATTTACTCATGCCAACCGTAAACACCCCGTCGGCTAATGCGTTAAAAAAACAGCTCGCCACACAACTAGCCACTGTATTGCAAATTCCTGAAATTCAAGCAGAAAAATATAAAATGGTGCGCTATCGCCTTGAGATTGGGCATAACCACCAAGTCTCGATTGAAGAAATTAAAAACGTCTTAATTGATGAGTCTGGGGTAGATAGAAGCCAAATTGGTCATCTGGACATACGCAGCAATTACACGCTTATAGACTTACCACCCGGTATGCCGCCAGATATTTTTCAATTACTACAAACTGTGGAACTAAAACAGCAACCACTGCAAATAAAACGGGTTAATTCCTCTCGTAAAAGACCTTGGCAACGCCGCAAATCTGGGGCGCAAAATCGCGCTGTAGAATCGGAATCAACCCAAATCACGGATATGCAACGGACGGTATAGCTCACGCCTCATGTCAGCGCGCTGCTAACACACGCCCTTAACCCATGAGTATCTACATAAGAATAGTTAT
>JABFRM010000061.1 GCA_013141155.1 Methylococcaceae bacterium
ACTTTTCTGTCTTGCCTGTTTTTTCACGCAACTCTTCCGGCAACAAGTTGTAGGGTTCTTCGTTTTCATCAAGGTCGTTGGGGGTGTCTTCATAATCCACAAATTTTGGAACCATGCCAAAAGCCTTGAGATCTGCGTAGATGCTATCAAGCATTTCTCGAGCGACAAGAATTAGCATAACCCTGATTTGCCCAGGTTCATTAACCACATCCAACGCTTTAACAGCGAAATACACTTGATCAACGCTGAATGGCGAATATCGAGATAGTTCGTAACTAACGACTTGGTAGAGATTTTCTTTGGCGGCGACAGGTAATGAGAGCTCTTTTTGAATAGCGTGTTCTTTGGTTAACCGGAAAATTAAGCTGGCTTTTTGCAAGCGTTCGTCGGCCAACAGCATTTCCTTGTATTTAGCTATCCCCGCATCATCCCGATCCAGTTTTATAAGCGGTTCTTCCTGGCCTTCATACCAGTAACTCAAGGCAAATTGCTTTTCTGCCGGGCGCACGACGATTATGCCGTGCTGGTCACTGATAAGTTGTTTAATTCTGCCTGGGATTAGGAAGCTAAGTTCGCGTTTCCACCAGCGGAAGAACTTTTTATAATCTAGATCAACCGCCGAGTTCAGGTTCTGCATATTGTTTTACTAATAATTCGCTCATTGCTTCGGTAAATAATGACTCTTCATTTGCAGGGTTGCGTTGCCATTTTAAAATCTTAAATGGTTCTGGCGGAGTGCCATCAAGTGATACTGATTGGCTAGCGTCTGATTTCGCCACTGTGGCAATAACTACAGCGCTGTTTTCATCAGGGCTTGTGTCATCAGCGGTTGCTCCATCAGTCATCCGCGCTTCAGAAACAATAGTTACCGTCTCATTTGGGGCGGATGCCCCACTAACACCACCCAAGCCCAATTGAAATTCCGGCGCAGGTAGATCGTTTTTTGCACTCTCAAGTCTAGCGGCAATAAAAGTGTCTACCAAAGAAGCATCTTGGTTAGGCAAGGCTTTTAAAACTTTGCTTGAGGCTAACTTAAGATTGACTTGCGCTTGACCTGAATAAACGGTGATGATGGGTTCAAGCCAGTTGAACACCTGCTCATCCATTCCTAAAATCATCTGTAGCTCTTCCACTGTTTGAAAGGGTTTATTTCGTGGTTGATATTTTTTCCCTGCATCCTTATATTCTTTCTTTTCAGCTCCTTCTATACTAAGCAGGTCGTCTTGGTCGCGCCAATCGACAATAGCACCGATCAGTTTGGCCTGCTGCTCTTCTTCTACTGGCGCTTGCGCCAGTAGACCTTGTAACAAGGGCAGTTCGGCTTTATTAATGTCAATTTTACCCGCTTCTGACAATAGCCGTAGCCGGATTTTTGTGCTGCCAAAATCCAGTTGATAAATGTCACCATCGGCTCGCCAACGATTATTCTGATCAGGATCAAGCAGCATCATTTCAGCGGCGGCAATCCCCGCTTCTGCGGCTGCCACAGCACCGGCATTATCCTTAATACCAGCGACAACGGTAGATTCCCTGCGCATAGTCAGGGCAAAGCTACCAGCCATAATAGTTAATAGGCTTAATACCCATAAAACAAGTACTAGGGCAAAACCATTGGGCTTGGATTTTACCTTAGAACGGCTGCTTTTCCTATCCATCTGTTGTTGAGCTCTCACGGAACCCCCATTGCATTCGTCTCTGCTCCCGCTTGGTCTTCGTCAGTTAAGTTAGTTGAAGTTCCCATTGACTTGAGTTCAACTACCATTTCCGGCCAGAAGTTGTCGTCATCCCGCTCAATCTTAATTTTGACCAAGCGAGGTTGCGTTTCCTTCTCTAGCCAGTCATCTTGCCATGTGGCCTCAGTTTCACCATCAATACCCGCAGGTCCATAGTAGCTTAATGTAAAATTACGGACATGTCGTAACAAGTCCACCTCTTCCTTGCGCCATTCTTCACCTTCTGCCACCGGATAAAACGGCGTTATTGAGACTTGAATGACTTGTTCATCGCCGTCCTTGATTAATTTCAACGAAAACAGTTGTAAGCCTGATTTTTTAGCACTGGCAGGAAACGCTGAAACAAACTGTAATTCTTGGTTTTTACCCTGAAAAGCAAAGGTTCTGCTTTCTTCATTAAAATCATTCCACAAGGGTTTTGCCGTGCTTAGGTGATGCTGGAAAAATTGATACACAACCGCAACATCATTGACTTCGGTTATTTTGTCTTCACCTTTTTGCCAGCTATCCGCGCAAATTTTCATGCTACTAAACAATAAGACGACCATGATGCCGAGTAGCGTCATGGCGATGAGCACTTCTATCAGGGTAAAACCCGTATTGGGTTTACGATGCTGCATTACTTTTCGCAGCCAGCTTTAAGGTGGTTAACTGGATTTGACGGTCATCATTCTGGCCATCTCCCCAGTTTACCGTCACATTGATCTTAAAAAGTTGTGCAGTTGCAGCTTTAGGGTCAATGCCTTCGCCACTCAGGAAGAAAGGGCTGATGCTCAGCGACCAATGGTATTTTTTATTTTCATCACCTGAGCTTTGATGATCTTTTAACGGTATTTCCGACCCCGTTTTCGCGATGAGTGATTCAGCAATTTGCACAGCAATTGTATAGTCCTCAGCAACAACAGCGGTATTAACACCGCCGGAAAATATTTTTAGCAGAATACCTAGGGACAGTGCCAGAATCGAAAAAGCGATAAGAATTTCCAGTAGTGAAAAGCCTTGTTGCTTTGTTATCTTACTTGCTTTCAAGTTCGACCTGTCCTGTTAACCAATTGATGTCAATTTGCCAGATAGCTGAATTCATCTCCAACTTGATGCGTCCACCGCTGGACGAGCCATCGGGAAAAAACCGGATATTAGCCAGCCCCTTCCCGTTCAGCTCTTCTTGAGCGGTGACAACGGTCAGCGCTATGGTGTCGGGGATGGTGTACACCTTTTCTCGGTCGCTTACGGTATAGCTGTTTTCGTTAAGATCAAGTGCTACCGTTGTTTCCTTATGGGAAATAAGCGCTTGCCCTTTGGCAAAACGCAGGGCAGATACCATATCTCTGGCAGCAGACTGGAGTTTGGTCGCGTCATTTCCAGAAGAAATATTGAGCCCTACAACAGAAAAACCCAGTAT
>JABFRM010000249.1 GCA_013141155.1 Methylococcaceae bacterium
ATCATGATACATCTCCAAAAAATCTAAAAAATAGTGCTAATTCACTAAAAACTGACTAATCAAATCATCAACGCAGATAATTAACACCTAGATAGAGTTTTTTAAAACTCCGAGGCTGACCGTACACCCCTAATCCAGCTTACGCAATGCGACAAATTGTCGCACTCCAGCTAGGCAGTAAGTGCCGTGCAATACGCTGCTTTTTAGTCGTCAACCTCGTGATATACTTATCGCCTGGTAAATCCATTATCATTGAAATTTAAGCAGGCACGATTTTTATGAATCATCAATATGGCTAAATTATTGGGTGAGATATTATTTATATGCACTTTTACCGTGTTTTAAGCAAAACATTAAGAACCACAAAATTTAATTCACTGCAAAATCAACTTGATTTAGCGTCCATAATGATGGATAAACCGCCAGCATGGCATTTATTTGAACGTATTCGATTAGCGGATCAACACAATAATCAGCCCCACAAAAAAAATCACCCGTTGCTACAACAGCAAGGCTTGAGCAATAAGCCCAGTATCACGCTTAACGCTAGTCAGTTGACTGAAGCGGACATCATTAATGCGATTCAAAGTCTTAAAGAAATTGGCGGCGAGATACATTTAAGTGAAGGAAGCTGCGTACTAACCCAAACCCTCTATTTACCTTCAGGCATTACTTTATCAGGCGTACAGGGTGATCGAACGAATTTGATTTTTAAAGATATTGATTATGGCATCTGTATACAAGGAACGGTTGCCGATCCAGTTATTGATGTTAGCCTCAAAAATATACGACTTTTTCATGAAGGCACGCATAAATTTTGCGCCAGCGTTTTTGTTTCTCACGCGCAGCGATTACAAATAGAACATATCACTATCTCCTCACCAAGAGGCAATGGTTTCTTATTGGCTGATGGTGTTTATCAGTCAACTTTCTTAAATTGCCATGTCAAATGCGCGGGTTTGGTAGGCTTTATGTTAGTGCGGGACGTGCGTGAAACATTGATGAAAGACTGTAGTGCCGAATATTGCCTGCAAAGCGGGGTGTTTTTAACGGATTTACAGTTACCGAATCATATTGATCCGTTAGATTTTGAAGCGCAATTACACCATACCGATCATATTGTAGGCAATTTTGCACCGTTTAGCGTTAATGACCCCTCACCTTACCGCACCGATATGCTTAATTGCGTATTTCGGCATAATCGCAAGATGGGTATTACCACCGATGGCGTGGGTTATTTAAGCGTTAAAAACTGTATCATTGCCCATAACGATTGCGAAGGCATTACCATTGATAATGGCGCATGGGGCTGTAGCATTACCGCCTGTCATATTTATAACAATGGTTGGCGTGGGCATCAACAGACAATAGAACTAGGCATTGATTTCGTCAATGAAATGGGCTTAATGGCGGATGGCAGCTCAAAAGCAAAGCTCCCAGGCATCAGTATTGATAATGCGGCGTTTACGCGCATCGAAAACAACCACATTGAATGCAATTGGGGAGATGGCGTGAAAATGGTACGAGCGGCTTATGCCAGCTCGATTACGCACAATCTCATCGAAAATAATAATCGCGGGGTTAATGATCGTTTTCATTATTTTGGTGTATTGATCGGTGTTGCCGCACGTCAACATCCCGAACAAGATGATTTTGCCAGTTGTAATAACCAAGTCATTGAAAATGACATTCTAGGCAGTCACTTTGCGGGGGTTCATCTGATGTTAGGCGTTACCGGCAATATCATTAAACAAAATCATATTACTGGCGCAACTTATACTGCTATTGAAGATCATGTGCTGTCAGGCAATATGATACAACCTATGCTACATACTTAAAAAATCATGCCGTCAAATAGCTTAGTTCAACGAGGTTTGCGTAAACTTTGGGCGCTTTATCCTAAAAAGTTTTTAGCGAGTCAAAAAAGCTGGCGCCTATTAAAGAGTTATCCTGCTATCACGCCGACTGACGCATTGTTGCAAAAATGGAATGCCAGCCGCTGGGAAGAGTATCAACGCTGGATTAACAATCACTCACTGCAATCAGTGACTGATTGGTCAACACGGCAGCAAAATGATTTACACCTACCAAACCCACCCAAAATCAGCATCGTCACACCGGTATACAACACAGCATCCGATGTACTTTACCAGTGTTTGCTCTCGGTCAGAATGCAGACTTATCCTTATTGGCAATGGATATTAGTGGATGATGGCTCAACACGCCCTGAAACGTTGGCTATGTTACGTTCAGGGGTGTGTAGTGATCCGCGTATTCAAGTTATTTTTGGTGAAAAAACCCAAGGCATCTCTGCCGCTACAAATATAGCCATTCGGCAAGCAACTGGCGATTATGTGGCTTTTTTGGATCATGATGATCGTTTGTCGCTAGAAGCATTGAGCTTAATTGCCCGTGAAATTCTAAACGATCCACAAATTGATATTCTGTATTCAGATCGCGATATGTTGTCACCAGAAGGTGATCGTTTCTTGCATCTATTTAAACCCGATTGGTCGCCAGAAACATTATTGTCCGGCAATTATATTTTTCATTTGATGTGCTATAAACGTCAATTATTAACAGAATTACAAGGGTTGCGTTCTGAATATGATGGCTCGCAGGATTATGATTTGATTCTGCGTGCCAGTGAAACTCAGCCTAAAGTCCAGCATATCCCTAAAGTTTTATATCATTGGCGACAACATGGTGCATCTGTGGCGTTAAACGCTGATTCTAAAAATTATGCTTTTGAAGCTGGGTTAAAGGCTTTAAATGCAACTTTGCAGCATCGAGGCATTCAGGGTGAAGCCACAGAAATCCCTGGTTTCTGGAAAGGCACGTATCAATTAAATTTGGCCTTGCCTAGGCAGGATTCCTTACAAGTCATTTCATTAAATGCGCTTCAGTGCCATGATCAATATGCGGCATTTATTACCGATGAAATTAAACATAAAAATCAACCTGCCCAGCGTTACATTGCCATCATCAGTGATGCAGTCAAGCCTGAACACAGCAATACACTAATGCGTTTAACGGCTTGGTTGCAGCTGGATCAGGTGGGATTAGCTTCTGGAAAAGTGATTGATTCCGAAGGTAAACTTGTCTACATTGGTATGGATTACAAT
>JABFRM010000111.1 GCA_013141155.1 Methylococcaceae bacterium
GCTTACCCGTCAGTATTCGCGAAGATTTGAATCCTTTACGCGATTATTTATACGCCAAGCAACAAAGTGCCTACCAACAACTGGCTAAACAGCTACAATCACCCCGTTATATCAACACTTTAAAAGAGTGGGAGGGTTTTCTGCGTGAACCAGCGCCTAAACAACCGCTGGAAAGCTTTGCCAAACTACCGATTAAACAACTGGCCGATCAACGTATTTGGAAAGTTTATAAAAGATTGCTCAAAGAGGGACAAGCAATCGACAAACATGCTTCTCCAACCAGCCTGCATGAGCTTAGAAAAACCGCTAAAAAACTCCGTTATTTAATGGAATTTTTTCAACAGCTATACCCTGAAATGGATATAAAAAACCTATTGAAAAGCTTAAAAACCTTACAAGAAGTGTTGGGCGATTTTCAGGATTGTGATGTGCAGGAACACACCTTAAAGCAAATCAGCATTGAATTAAACGACCAAGGGGTGGCAATGGGGACTTTTTTAGCCATGGGGGTGTTGATACAAGTCTTAGATCAACGCAAACATAAAGCCCGCCATGAATTTTCCAGCAGTTTTGAACAGTTTGGGCAGCCTAAAAACCGACAAAGTTTTAAAGACTTATTTGCCGCCTCAAAATAAGCCAGGCACAAGGGCATAAGGATTTAAACACTTGAATACCGGCTCCCTTAACTTAACAGCAATGATTTTTACTCCAGTTTCATTATGAAAATATGCGCAATTTATTCTATTAAGGGCGGTGTTGGTAAAACCGCAACCGCGGTCAATCTGGCTTATCTCAGTGCCAAAAGTGGTTATCGAACCTTACTTTGGGATTTAGACCCGCAGGGTGCCAGCAGTTTTTATTTTCGAATTAAACCGAAAGTAAAAGGCGGGGGTAAAGAGCTTATTGCCGGTAAACGTGAACTGGATGATTTAATCAAAGGCAGTGATTTTGACAATCTGGATATTCTACCTGCTGACTTCTCCTTTAGAAAACTGGATATCGTGCTGGATGCCCGCAAAAAACCCACGCAACGCTTACATAAATTGCTGGAACCGCTGGCCAGCGAATACGACCTTATTTTTTTAGATTGTCCGCCGAGTATTTCATTATTATCGGAAGCGGTATTTGAAGCGTCGAATCTTTTATTAACGCCCCTGATCCCCACCACCTTGTCTTTACGCACCCTGGAACAATTAATCAAATTTTTAAATGCTAATGATTTTAATAAATTGCAATTGATTCCTTTTTTCTCCATGGTGGACAAACGCAAAAAAATGCACAGCGACAACCTGTTAGCGCTGTCAGCCCAATATCCTGACATATTAAAAACCGTCATTCCTTATGCCAGCGATATTGAACGCATGGGACTGGAGCGCTTGCCCCTAGGCGCTTACAGTAAAAAAGGGGCTTCACTAGAGGCTTACGCTGCCTTATGGCAAGAAATTTTGACATTAATTAACGTATAAAAATTAAATTCCATTTTAATAGGTTAACCGTTACGCTTCCAAATCGCTCGCGCACAAACCCACGCATCTACTTTTTGTATGCCAGATTTTTTCAACACTTGAGCTAATTCGTGCAATGTAGAGCCGGTGGTCATAACATCATCTACTATCGCTATATGTTGAAGCGGGACAGGTTTAACCTGCATGAAGCTATTGCGGACATTTTTACGCCGCTCGGCACGCGTTAAGTGCGTTTGGTGTGGACTGTCGCGTTGACGGATATAATGGTTGAGCAATAAAGGGATTTGCAGGCGCTTAGCGACAATTTTGGCGATTTCTATGCTTTGGTTAAAGCCGCGATCCCGAAAGCGGTTAGGGTGTAGCGGCATAGGGATAATAGCTTGAGGTAATTCCGGGTATTCGCTTAAGGCTTCGGCGAGCAATAACCCTAAAAGTCGCGCGTGTTTATATTGGGCATTGAATTTTAACTGTGTTATCAAATAGCGGATGGCATGTTGGTGCTTAAAGACGGCGATGGTATGATCAAAAGCGGGTGATTGGTGCAGGCATTCGCCACAAGGTAGATTAATTGGGCTGGTTTCTGGGAGTGGAATGGCGCAACGAGGACATTGGTGCTGCGCCCACGGTAGTTGACTATAGCAGTCGTAGCAAATGTCCCAGCGGTTATAGCCGGGGCTATTACATAAAATGCAGGTGGGCGGCAGGAAGGAATCCTGTATAATATTAAGCCAGTTGTTTACCATTGTTGTTATTAAAAGTTGACAAGAGTGGCGAAGATTTTATGTGCATCACTATTTTAAAGCCGGAGATTAACAGAATGTCAGCAAACATTGCAATCAAACCCTTATCAAGCATTCGCCATGATTGGGGAACCACAGAAATTATGGCATTGTTTGCTTTGCCATTCAGTGATTTGATGTTTCGCGCGCAAGGCATTCACCGCGAAAATTTCGACCCCAACGAAATTCAGGTGAGCAGTTTATTGAGCATAAAAACTGGTGCGTGTTCGGAAGATTGCGGTTATTGTCCGCAAAGTGCGCGTTATGATTCAGACTTAAAACCAGAAGCGTTAATGCCGATTGATGAAGTGCTAATAGCCGCGCAGCAGGCGAAAGAGCAGGGCGCATCACGGTTTTGCATGGGTGCGGCTTGGCGGCAGCCAAAGGATAAAGATATTGAACGCGTGGTGGAAATGGTTAAGGGCGTGAAAGCGTTAGGGATGGAAACTTGCGTCACCTTAGGGATGCTCACTGAGCAACAAACGCAAGCGTTGAAAACCGGTGGGCTGGATTATTACAACCATAATCTCGACACCTCGGAAGACTATTACTCAGAGGTGATCACCACGCGCACCTATCAGGATCGCTTGGATACCTTAGGGCGTGTGCGCGATGCAGGCATTAACGTCTGTTGTGGCGGCATTGTTGGCATGGGCGAAAGTGAGGTTGATCGCGCGAATTTGTTGCGTGAACTGGCGAATTTGCCGAAACATCCTGAAAGCGTGCCGATTAATATGTTAGTGCAAGTGGAAGGCACGCCCCTGATGGGGACGGCAGAATTAGATCCGTTGGTGTTTGTCCGCACCATCGCGGTGGCGCGGATTTTGATGCCCACCTCACGGGTGCGATTGTCTGCCGGACGCAAAAGCATGAGTGATGA
>JABFRM010000165.1 GCA_013141155.1 Methylococcaceae bacterium
GCATTTGGTACGACAGTATAAGTTGCGCCGTTAACCACAACAGAAAGCACCTCGCCCACAACCAATGCTGTACCCGTGCCGCTAGTGCCGGTGATGATTGGCGTAGTGTCATTGGTGGTTAATGCGCTGACGGTAGGTGCCGAAGGGGCGGTAGTGTCTAATGTCACTGGGATAGTTGTCGCTACGCCTTGTAGGCCGCTAATCGGGTCAGTCGCTTTGATGCTGAGGTTATTGAGTCCTTCTGCGAGGTAGTCAGTGGCAGGGTCAATACTCCAATTGCCAGCGCCATCCACAAGAGCGGTGCCTAATACAGTCGTACCATTGACCGCATACAGGGTAATGGTTTCCCCTGGCGTGGCACCGCTACCACTAATAGCGGGACTTGGATTTTGGGTTATAGAATCGGTGTTGGAACTGCCGGTATCATTTATTGCATCATGGGTTAAGCTGCCCGTTTGTGCTTCAGGGACTGGTTTTACGGTAATGGTAGCGTTTGCCGACGGTGAAGTTGCACCTTGATTGTCCACTACGGTAAACGGAATAATGACAGTGCCATTAAAATTGGGTGCGGGTATAAATTTTAGTGTTGCGGCTTCTGCGGGCGTTAGCGCCGCGCCGGCTACTGCACCAGCAACCACTGGCGTTATACCGTCAGCTTTGTAAAGTACACCTTGGCTTGCTAGTGGTAACGTGGTTACGTTAATACTGGCAACAGAACCATTATCAGTTCCTGCCAAACTAACCGTAATTGCGGCATCTTCATTGCCAATTGGGGCAGTAGCTGTTGCCACTGGCGCTGGATTAATACCAATGGTAGTGGTCACGTAGCCCAAGGCGGTCGTGCCAGCAGAGTCAGTGACGGTATAAGTGAAAATATCGGGTGCTGATGAACCTGGTTTCGGTGTAAATACCAATTTGCCCGCGCTATTAAGCTGAACCGTTGCGCCCGTGGGTAAAGTGACTGCCGCGCCACCTGGCGTTACTGGCATATCCAAAATTGAAGTAATGTTTAACGGTAATCCTGCTAAATCCACATCATTGGCTATCGCATTGATGGTGATGGGGGTGTTAATAGCCGTCATAACCGCGTCGTTATAAGCCACCGCAGTTGTTTCCATACTGCTGGCGCGTACGAATAAGAAGGAGTCTAATTGTCCGTCGAGAGCATCGGCAATGCCAATCTTGATGGTATTGCTGACACCAGGATTGACGGTGGCAATAAACGATTGGGTTACGGTAAAGCCATCCATGCCGGTGGTAAAAGGCCCGCCGCTTGCGCTATTGGGATTGTTTTTGTACAGCGACTGATTGGATGTTAAATTGACGCTATTGATGGTGACTGGCTGCCCTGTAGGTAGCAATGCTGATTGTACGCCATTGACCCATACTGCCATTACATCGTTGTAGCCGCTATTAACGAACTCGACATATTCTTCTGAACCGAAGGTAAACTGTAGCGTAATTTTATTGCTGGTTGGCGTAATCGTCATAGTAAGCACGCCCGCATCATAAGTGGGATTGCCTGCTAAAGTCGTTAGCTGAGAGTCGCCCGCTGATCCCCCACCGACGGTATTTCCACCGTTGGTATTTGAGCCTACTACTTCTGACGGAGCGCCCGTTGTAATTAAAATGCCGCTATCAAAACCCAGCCAAGTAGAGGCACCTCCGGTAAAGGTTGCTGCCTGTGTAGCAAGGCCAGTGAATGAGGCGCTGTTTACTGTAACACCAGGCCCTGCAATCGTATTGGCGAGTGTTGCGCCTACCGCTGCTGCGGTGCCTGTAACTGGGGTGAGTGTTAATGCCAATAATCCATTCCAACTCTCAGCGCTCAGCACTTTGGTATCAATCGAACCAGTCTGGGCAGTAAGCGTCCAATTACCCCCTAGTGCCTTAGCACCAGTGGCATCAACCGATGCCGCCACATTGGCGTTGGTCATTTCAGATAGCAATTGAATAAAGCTTTGCCCCGTATCGCCTTCCGCAACGTGACAACCATACAATAACAAATCCGCGTTATCGGCTAAAGCCGCACGAATAACCTTTAAGTCTTCCGCATGTGCGGTTAAGGCGTCAGCATCAATCACCGTGCTGCCTAAATGTAGGCTGCCGCTAGTGCCATGCGACAAAATATGTACGGCATGAATGTCCTTTCGCTCCCTTAACACTTTTGCAATCTGAGTTAAACCATGCGCTTTTGCATTTAAAGTAATAACTTCAGTACCTGCGTCTAAAGCAGGCAGTAAATCAGCCAAATTAGCGACGCTGGCGTCGATAAATACAGTGGCGTTTAATTGCGTTTTTGATGTGTTAAGTAGGCTCATGTTTGCGTCCGTTGAGATTAAGGTAAAATACCGAGCTTAACGATAGTTTAAGATTTAGAATATTCAAGGTCGTTATTGTGTGGGATCACTTACAATTTGCGCAGGCGCGCCGCTGAAAAATCAATGGCATTACGCTGAAATTTATACGCGTTTAAGTTGCTGAGGGTACTAATAGCTTGAATAGTGTTGAGGTATGCTGGGCGCTGGTTTTTTCAGGATTAACCTAAAAAGCGGGTTGAACGAAAGTTCATTTTTGTGACGGCCGTCACAAAAAAATATTAGCACCATGTGAAATATAGGGCGTAAGTAGCGTGAGGTTACATAGGTATCTGCACAAGTTAAGTTCTCCGGCATTTCGGCAGGGATGCCGAAATGACGAACTTTTTGGCGTTGGCTGAAGCATCTGGTTAATCAGGTCGTATTTTAAGCATTAGGCAGTATGCCAAAGCACATGGATCGACTTGAGGCAATTGGCATCTCTATATTGCAAACACGCGGCAATTGATCAGCAGGGTGGCTTTACGCAAAAAAGGCAAGACTCTCAAGCCGCTAAGCCTGAGCATCTTGTCTTATGAAGTGCTGTCTATCTGTATCAGTCAGGCGTTAAATCAACATCAAGCCCTCAGCCCCATAAGCATGTTCCACCACTGGTTGGTAAGCCACCCCAACCAACAGCAAATCCGCGACGCTGTGCGCTTGCAAATAATCTTCGCTGAACTGGATGGCACCGGCATCGTCAGTGCCTAAGCCATTATGCACTATCAAGGTCGCCAGATCATGGTTGCTCAGCCCGTTGAACT
>JABFRM010000202.1 GCA_013141155.1 Methylococcaceae bacterium
GGTGCAATATAGACCTACGAGGTTTTTAAAACCTCATAGGTTTTGCCGTTAACTAAAACGTGACTCGACAAAACAGAAATGACTGAGTACTAGAGAGGATATGATGATGCAATTAACTTGGATATTAGTCGCCGACAAAACATCCGCGCCCGTTTTTTTTACAGTTGCCACGCCCGCTGCTGCTTTAGAGGAAATTGATTCACTTGAGCATGGCGGAGGTCGCTTGCATGATAGAGACTTAACAACTGATTTGCCCAGCAGGATTAAAGCATCAGATGGTATAGGACTTGCTTTTCTAGGGGTGTTGCGCCAGCAGTTGCCGGAACGGCTTAAAAAACTGGTTAGTTTTGAACTGGATAAAAGTATCGCAACGGAAAGTGCGGCTGAAATCCGTAAACACTTGCCGGAATTTTTGCCAAACCTTTAAATTTTCAGCATTGATAACCACAGATTCAGTCAAGAAAAACATTAAATGGTCAGTATATTCTGGGCAAGGCTGACAACCATTTCCGGCTTAATCTTAGCAATGGAGAAATCCTGTTTATTGAGTTTATAAGGATTAACGCTTGAAGGTGATTTTAGCACTTTGTTAATGTCAGTTTGGTATACGCGGCTCACTGGCGTAGGGCCAAACAGCGTGATGGAGGGTCGATTGAGTCCCCAAGCCATGTGTGTCGGCCCCGTGTCATTACCGATGACTAAATCAACTTGTGCGAGTAGCGCCTTTAAGCTGTTTAAGTCCAGTTTAGGTAAGCGCTTAGCATATTGGCTGTGGCTTGCCAGCCAAGTAGCCGTTTCGTGTTCTTCGGGTGAACCCCAAAGGATTAAGCTACGCTGCTGCAAGGCGTTTATCACGGTTAAAAGCTGTTCTTTAGGGTAATTTCGACTCGGCCAAGTAGAGCCGATAACAAATAGAATCGTCGGTTGGCCTTGGCTTAACAAAGGCTCAATGACAACAGCCGGTTCTTTAAAATATAAAAACGGCTGCTTGGCGATAATTTGGTCTGAGGTAATGTGTAAGCCTAAAGGTTCAGTGATCACTTGCGTATTGCGGTCGATGCTATTGGCGGCGTAATCACAATGCACTTGGGTTTGATAAAACCACGCAGCCAGTGTTTCCCGAATAGAGTGGCGATCAAATCCCGCGCGTTTTTTGCCCAACAGACACGCGGTAATGGCGGATTTTAATAGCCCTTGTGCATCTATGACTAAATCATAGTGATTTTTTGCCATCAACCTGACCTTTGCTATTTCGCCCCACAGCACGGATTTATTCTGTTTTAACGCCTTCAGATTGACAGTATGGATGGCATTAATGTCAGGATTATGGCGTAAGAGTTCTGCAAACCGTTCTTCCACAATCCAGTCAACACTAATGTCAGGGCGTTGTTGCTTGATGAATTGCAACGCCACCATGGCGTGAACGATGTCGCCTAAGGCAGAGAGTTTAACGACGGCTATTTTCATGAGTTAGTCACGGGGCAAGAACCTCTCTTGTTCGCAAGTTCTGGCTGAGTTGGGGGGTTACTCACCCTCAATTTTTTACACCCGCTTGCCAATTTAATCCCCAACGATAATGTTTATCCATAGGTTGCTGTCCAGAAAAATACTGTACTTCGTGGTTAACCTTCAATCCACCTGCCACGTTTTCCAGCAAAACAATCGCACAGGTATTCAAAGCCTTTGCGCCTTCAGTCAGACGGATTTCCAGCGGCGGTTCATCAGGCACATAAAGCGTCACCACGCTGTCAGTTGCGGCCCAATTAGGTGAACCTTGGTAAATAAACGCATAAATCAATATCCGTTTAAAATCATGCCAGTGCTGGCCATTAATGTGCAGCCATTCGCCATCTGCACTCGCCCCTGTGCGGTCATCTTTTTGTAAGGCGATAAAGGGTACTTGTTGTAACGTGCCAAACTGGTTTCCCAATGCCTGAATAACCCCCATTGCGCCATTCTGCATTTCATAAAGACAACCAATGTCCAAATCAACATTTTGAGTTTGTTTACCAAACAGACCACCCATTAGCCCCGTTTTTGGCGTGCTTGGATCGCCTTTATGCCAATTTAAATTGATGCGGATTTCACCGAAACCGGCAGATTTTTTATCTAAACTCACCGTGGGCTTAGATTTATCTAAAGTAAACTTGGTTAACGAAACCGGGCTAGGTGCAGGGGTTGGAATAGATTGAACCACAGGTGCATCGCTTACCTCTACCCCAAAATGCTCGGCTAGCGGCCGCAAGCCACCCGTAAAGCCTTGTCCCACTGCACGAAATTTCCATTGTCCTTGGCGTAGATACACTTCACCCAGAATCAAGGCCGATTCAATCATGCCAGTTGCAGGCAAAACCGCCGCTAATAGACATTCACCGGTAGCGTCCTGCACCTTGACGATCAGGCTGGTAAAGGCCGCAAAGGATTTTTTATTTTCGTGGATGGTGGCAGTAAAAGCGATTTTTTCAACGTCTGCACTGAGTTGGGGTAAGTTGACGGTAAAGGTCGCTTCACCCACTCCACTGTCGGACAACGCGACTTCACCCTTGCCTGGACGAGGTTGCCCATAAAAAACCATGTCGTCATCGCCACGCACCTTGCCGCTGGCGTTAAGCAAAAATGCCGATATATCGACTTCCGCGCCACTGACTGTAAGAGGCGACAACTGTACCGTAATGGTCAGGATGTCACGGGGAATGGGGTGATTAGCGCCGGGTATTAAGGTTTTGGTAGCCATGCGAGTGCTCCTTGAATTTATCATTTATCACATTTTCGACTACCCACCAGTGCCAAATATGGGTATCCAAAACAATCATGATTGTTGTACCCAATCTTCCACGGGAACGGAAGCCATTACATCGCCCAATTCTTTTACCCGACCCGCCAATTGCGAGGGCGGTGAACGGCGTTTATTATTCAGCTGCGGCGTTGCATCATCTAAGGTGATGATTAAAATTTCTACTTGCCGATGGACAAATGAATCGGGTACTTCGACGAGTAGTTGAGGGGTATTGACGGTTTGGATTGTGCGTTGGATTTGCATAATTTTAGTCTCAAAGGTTAGGGTTATAGAAACTTCACTGATTGAATTTTCCATCCTCCGACCAAAACGTATAACCTACAAATTGTAAAAACATGAGTAACCTATAGATTGGGTTGAACAATATGAAACCCATCATTTTCCGCTTCAGCGTGTTAGGTTGCGCTATCACTTTTATGCCCTCCAGCGTAAACCCAAGGGACTATCGTTCCCACGCTGGAGCGTGGGAACGATGAAAAGCCATCACATCACGCAATATTTCTACCCGACCTTATCTCTAATTGACCCACGTAACTACGTGGTTTACCGACAAATTTAAGTTTATCTTTTGTTTTACTATATTTTTTGCTGCTGGGTTCTGGATCTGGATCTGAATACTGCGCCAAAAACCCCCTAGCAATTCTAATCTGTTTACATAAACCTCTATCTAAGTGCCTGAGTTGAGTTTTTACGAAGAGTTGTGACTCAGGTAAGTTGCATGATGTTAAATTTTTAAACCCATTACACCACCCGAATTCTGACAAATCCATTCCGACTTCGTCTAAATTATTTCCTAATCTTTTTCCTATTGCCCCAGCACGTAAACGCCATTCTAAAGAACGTAATAAGTATTTTTTAGTTCTGACTATAGTTTTTGCTTTCTTGATATTGATTAAAAATTTGTTTGTGGTGTCACTTTGTTTTTTAAGTTCCTTTTTAATTGAAGAAGGGCGAACTCTAACCATACCATCATAACGAAGTTGATAACCGACAAAGGCTAACCATGGCTTAGCTGATGCCAAAGCTGGATCGCCCCAAAGGTAAGTTGACTTGGTTTTTGTAGCCCAAAATTTACGTTTTGTTGCGGTATCAACATATTCTCCAACCTCTTCAGGTTCGTGATGTTTTAATTTTAATTTCTGGAGCTCTTCAATATAAGTGGATAACGCTTGTTTAGTTTTATCCGCTTCTAAAGTTGCTACTAACATGTCATCACAATATCGAACATACAGAGAATTGCTTTTTTCACCAATGATCTTCATAACCGCATTATCCGCATTATGAAGAACCAAGTTTGCAAAAAAGACGCTCAATGCACCACCTTGAGGTACGCCATAATCTTCACCTGGAGTTAAAAAACCTTCTAAAGTCTTATCACGATCTTTTATGTCAGGAGACTCTATGCCTTTTGCTTTCAGCTCTTCAAAAGCCTTCGGTCGACCATAATTATTGTATGAATATGAATGCAAATAAGCAGTAATAATTTGACGAGCGCGTTGATCTATATCGGTACCCGACTGCTTAAGTTCAATAACCGCAGCATCATAACAATCCATGATGACCTCGTGGTTTAGAATGTCATAGAATCCCTGAATATCACATTCCGCAACATAGGCTTGAATATGATTATTTTTTTGGTTGTCTTTCCAAAACTTAGTAAGCTGTTCAAATGCGTCATGATGTGTTTTGGGTTTTCCTAACTTTGGGAAACGGAAAGCGAATGAACAATCCAAGAAGTAATCGTCAAATACCCATCGTAAGTATTTCGCACATTGCCCAATGATAATTGAGTCGCAAAGATTTTCACTGTAGCTGGCAATGACGCGATACTCTTGGGATTTATCTTTAGGGATAGGAAAAATACGTGGAGGATCAAATGAAGTGAGAGATTCGTTGAGCGCTTTGTTTCGTACAAGCAGTGTTAACTCGTCTTGCTTGTCTATCCAAACTTTGTCTGCTGGCGCTGGTGATTCCCTAAGCTGCATGACCGTATATATTAAGTCTTTTGTGTATTGGGTTGCAGCGTTCTTGAGGCGTTTATTTTTATGAACTCGCCTCCAGCGAGATCGAGGAGGCATGTACAAATCAGATGCCTGTGTTTTTCTGTGTGTACTCGGCAGTAATTGCTCAAAAAACTCTTGTTCGTGAGCTTTACGGCAAGCAGCCATTCTTTCTCGACAGAGAGATTCAATAATTGCGTTTGGAGTAAAACAATCGAGGTAATTTGAATAATTTGTCATTACGGCTGGTTAAAAAAGGTTGAACGACACCTGCACCTTGGATTGGTTCTGAATATCATATAACACCATATTGATGCGGTAGCATAACCAAAAATGATGGTTAAGCTTACGACGGGACTCGAAGCACTTTTTTCCGTCGAAATGTCGCATACCTATGCAGCGACACAAGGCAAGGTGTCGTTCAGATTTGCATTATCCAGTGATGAGCCTTAATGTCAATTTGTTATTGATTTCTAATCTTGTGAATAAGTATTGAGTACCTTTTCCAACCATTGGCGCATACCGGGCATCGAAAAAGGTATACCTTATTCACTTACCCGTTCACCATTCCCAGCCCAGGCACTTTGCCAAAATACTTGATATTATTCGTCAACAAGGTAGCTTCAAGGCTTAATACATGTCTTGCTATCAAGGTGTCATTGATGCCAATTGATGTCCAGCTTTTGCGCTTGGGGTTAATAATGACCGCATTGCCTTATTCAGCCAGCGCAGCCAACACCCTTTCCGGCATCAAATGATTTAAGCAATTGTTATGCTGCAACGGATAAAGCCGTTTGAAACAAGTTGGGTCAGCCAATTTTCTTATTGTTTACACGCACGTTTTTTTCACGCAACCTCACGGGTTGCTTGTTCTATCACACTATCAGATACCCCCAGTTTCTTTAAAGCTGCAATGAGTTGCGCTTCTTTGCCGAAAGTAAATTGTGCTTCATCATGGCGTAAACCTTCACTGATGTACGCTTTTAATAGAGCCTGGTAACCAGAAAATCCTTTATAGGGTGCTATTTTCTTCATGGATTCCACCACATCAACAGGAATGCGCAAGGTAATGGATGTCATTGGGCGATCTTTGTTTAAACGGGTTGTAATAGTTTCAGAAATCATAATGTTCACGCTCCGTAACAGTGGCTTTGCGAGCCGAGATAATGCGGATATATTCATTTTCAAGTTCGATATGCACCACAAACAGCAGACGACCTGATTCATCATAACCAATTACCGCATCACGCGCTTCACCTTGATAACCTGCTTCCACTAGCGTTAAGAAAGGATCAAAAAAAGCTGCGGCGGCTTGCTCAAACGTAATGCCGTCATGTTTGGCAGTATTAAGTTTAGCTTTCCGTGCATTCCAAACAAAACTAACACCATTTTTCTCAAAGTGAATATCCATGCGGATAGTTTAATTAATGTATGGTCTTTGTCAATACAATGTGATTCACAGCAGGTGCAACCCCGTCAAGCTCCGTGATCTAGCTTTCTATTGCAGCCAACACCCTTTCCGGCATCAAATGATTTAAGCAATTGTTATGCTGCAACGGACAAACTCGTTTAAAGCAGGGTGAGCAAGTCAATTTTAAGCTCAGCACTTTAGCCTTGTTACTTAAGGGTGGCGTAAAGCTGGGATCAGATGAGCCATAGAGCGCAACGACTTGTTTATCCAATGCCGCCGCAACGTGCATCAAGCCAGAATCATTGCTGACCACATGCGTCACTAATGACATTAAATCCACCGCTTCCGCCAAACTGGTGCGACCTGCGAAATCGACACAGGCTTGATTGGTGAGTTGATTAATTTCTGCGGCTACGGCTTGATCTTTTATCGATCCGAACAGCCACACTTGCCGGCCTTGTTTTAGCCAATATTGAGCAACTTCCGCATAATACCGTGCACACCATTGCTTAGAAGGGCCAAATTCAGCGCCGGGGCATAACGCTAAAATATTGGCCGTCGGTTGGACGACAAATTTTTCCAGCACTGCTTGTTGTTGTTCAGGGGTGATTTGCAAACGTGGCTGTGGATAATCAAGCGCTTCTAAGGTCTTTTGCGGATGTGCCAAAGCCACAAAGCGTTGCACGGTCATGGTGAGTTGTTGCTTATCTAATGATCGCGCATCATTTAACAAGCCCCAGCGACATTCACCGATAAAGCCTGTGCGCATAGGAATATTGGCGAACCACGGGATTAAGGCGGATTTCCAAGAATTAGGCAAAACAATGGCTTGGGAATATTGATTGCACTTAAGCTGTTTGCCGAGGGCAAAGCGTTGTCCTAAGCCAAATTGACCATGCCCCACAGGCATGGCGATAGCGGTATGCACTTCCGGCATACGCGCCAATAATGCCAATGACCACGCGGGTGCTAACACATCAATCAGGCAATCAGGCTGTTGTTGCTTGAGGCGCATGAATAAACTTTGCGCCATCACCATATCGCCAACCCATGACGGGCCGACGATGAGAATTTTAGAGAGGGGATTTGACATTTAGTTAAGCGGAATGGGACTTGGCATGCCCACTTGACCGCCGTGTGATTCGCGCAGATTGCTCAGCGAGTGCGAGTAGTCCCAACAAGGCTTCATTGACTGCTTCAGCCGTCGGGAAAGCCTTGGCGACTTTATCATCCAGCAAGACTAAGTTGGTGCCTTGGGAGTATTGCTTAAAATACTTACCCCGAACACCTCTACCTAAATCCTCAAGCCGATATTCAGAACGCATGTCATCATTATCAGTATTCATAGATTTTTCTCTCTTGTTTGGTTGCCTTACGGGCACTTATAATGCGTTTTTTATGTCCGCGCGCTGTATGAACCACTAGCAATAACCGTTCTTTATGAGTCAAACCAAATGTTAGCAAACGGTTTTCCCCAGCCGGATTATGGGGGTCATCGAAGGTAATGGCCAGTGGATCACCAAAAACAGTAGCAGCTTCTTCAAAAGTGATGCCGTGTTTCAGCAGATTTGCTTCCGCTTTAGCAATATCCCATTCAAATTTTAACATCTTGCCAATAGTTATCTAACGTAACTCAACCAATCCGCATGACCGGGATGGCGACCATGTACCGCATCAAAATACAGTTTTTGTAACTTTTCGGTGATAGGACCGCGAACGCCTGAACCAATTTTACGATTATCCAATTCACGAATCGGGGTCACTTCTGCTGCTGAGCCGGTAAAGAAAGCTTCATCCGCGACATAAATCTCATCACGGGTAATGCGTTTCTCAATGACTTCATAGCCTTCTTCACGCGCGATGGTCATTACGCTATCACGGGTGATGCCTTCCAAAGCTGAAGTAGTTTCAGGGGTATAAATTTTGCCGTTACGGATAATAAATAAATTTTCCGCACTGCCTTCTGCCGCAAAACCTTCATGATCCAGCATCAATGCCTCATCATACCCATTCGATAACGCTTCTTGTAACGCCAAGATCGAGTTAATGTAGTTGCCGTTGGCTTTGGCTTTGCACATGGTGCTGTTGTGGTGGTTGCGGGTGTATGAAGAAGTACGGATACGAATGCCTTTTTCAATGCTGTCCGCGCCCAGATAAGCACCCCATGACCAAGCCGCCACCATGACATGTACTTTTAAATTATCGGCGCGTAAACCCATCCCTTCTGAACCAAAAAAGCACATGCTACGGATATAAGCGCTATCTAAATTGTTTTTAACTAAAGCATCACGTTGCACTTGGTTAATTTCTTCTTTAGAAAACGGCATGGGCATATTCATGATATGCGCCGAACGGAAGAGGCGATCGGTGTGTTCTTGCATTCTAAACACTGCGGTGCCTTTTTCAGCATGATATGCCCTAATGCCTTCAAAAACCCCTAAGCCATAGTGCAAAGTATGGGTCAATACATGGACTTTAGCTTCACGCCAATCAACCCAATGCCCATCCATCCAAATAAACCCATCTTTATCATCCATCGTCATCGTTTGCTCCTAAGCAAAATAAGCTGATCTAAAAGGATTAGTTTACTACAAATCGGCTAGTTTTTGGGGTAATCAAGGCGCCACATTACTTACCTACTTGCTGTTATTAGATAAAGCCTAGCGTTCCTAAAAAATCAGCAATACCTTGATCTTAAATATTATTTATGCCGTACCCACAGACCTATGTGCTTAGTCGTATCCGTTTGAAATTCGTGCCAGGCATAACTTTGCTTAATATTATTTTGGATGGGTTCCCATGCGCCTGGCACTTGTGCGTCGTGGGTGTTCCAGACGATATAATCAACCTTATTCGCCAGCAACCAATTCGCAGAATCGGGTAATTTTCCGGTATAAAACTGAATGATTTGCTCTTTTAGTACCCAGGCTTGATCAATGCTGTTATGCCAGGTGAGTAGGTGCATAGGCCACCCCAATAACGTAGGCTTTACGGCAAAAGCGGCATAAATGCCTGAATCGGTAAACGAGCCACCATAGTTATTTTCAAGCACAATTCCAACGGGCGCTTGTTGCAGAAAACCAAACATTTCTTTTGCCGTAGCGTCTCGGGTATACACGGTGTCCGCAGCCAGTTGTCCCGCTGCGGATTTATCGGTAAAGCGCCAGTAGTTGACTATGTCCAATACATACCAGTTAATTGGCAATAAAGCCAAAACCACGATAATGCTAATCCAGCGGACTTGACTGGCCAAAAGCAGTGTCGCCAACGTAACCAATCCGCCGCTCCAGATCCAACCCCACCATTTCATCACGGTATTGGTGCGTTCAAACTTGTCGCCAGAAGGATCATCTACATAGATTAACTCTGAAACCAACAAGAGTCCCAAAAACACCACGGCAAATAGCATGGACAAGCGCCGGGTGCTTTTAGCAAATAAACTGAGTATCCCGAAGAGCAATAATGGCCAGTGCATAGCCAAAAAACCCACTAAAGGGGTGTGATCTTTGCTTTGTACCCATTTAATCGGGGTGGGTAAGGCATTGCTGGCAAAACCTGTTAGAAACGGGTATAGCAATAAAAATCCGACCCCGCCGCCTATGAATAAAGCTTTCCAATTAGGGGGATTGGCATCCAAATAACGTTTAACAATCCAACCTAGCACCAATGCTGATTGTAAGGGAAATGCCCAGGTGTTAGTGGCAATCATCAAGGGCACCGTAAAGGCTAGCAATGCTTGTAAGGCAAATTGATAACGATGCGCCGTGTCTGGCTGAGAAAATTCCTGGGTATCTGCCAATAGTTGTTTGTCATCAATTGCATGTCGCTTCACAAACCGCAATCGCTCAAGCGCTCCTATGCTGGCAATAGCCACCATTAACAACAAAAATCCCCCCAATGGTGGGTGATAATCACCAACATAATATTGGTAGCCAAAGCCTTCCAATGGCAATTCTCGCGGCTCCCATCCAGGTTTTGCCTGACTGGGAAAGATTTTTTTTCCAAACTCGTTATTGAGCTGTTGATCGAATGAGCCGATAAAACGTTGGCTTGCCCACATCGCAGTATTCGCGGCATTTACGTGTTGCTGTTCATCAAGCTTGTCCGGATTGGTGTAAGCTAAATGCACAAAGGGCGTGGCACCTGTTCCGCCAATTACAAAAGTAAGCACCACCAGTAATCGTTTCCAGGGTTGCTTAAGCAAGCCCACCATAAAATCCCAAGCCAGCGTTATCGACAAAGCTGTTAGCAGAGAAAATGCCAGATTATATGTAAGCCCAGGGCCTAGGCCTAAAATCCGTCCCATTAAGGCTGCCGCATAATGCTGAAAGGCGTAGTAAAAATCAAAACGATGTGGGGGAAACCAATTATCTAAAGGCGGTAGCGTCTGGCCGGGTAAATAATTGCTGATAAAATACAGATCAGTCACCCGCTCGGATGATGGATAAATAACCGGAAAAGCCCATTTCCAGGCGAACCCGTAGGCAAAGGCGATTACAAAAAACCGTTCCGCCCGCCAAAATGTCGGCGTAAAAGCATCATGACGTTTGCCATAGAGAATCATCACAGCCGCGACAGTCGTCAGTGGCCAAAGCCAACTAAGTTGACCGAAGCCATAAAAATGTTCCACAAAAAAACTTAGTGCACACAGCAGTAACACGCCTGCGATACGCGCCAATGCAGCGGTTGGTAGCCAGCGACACATAAATTGCGTCAGTCCGGCAAGGTTAATCAGTAGCAGTAAAACGGTGCAACAATAATAAATAAGATTCATAGTGCGCTGTTTTTATCGGGGGTGAAGTGAATAAAGCTCTAAAATGCCGACCATTATAGTGCCATTTTATCTGCAATAATGGAACAGATGCCCATTTTATCTAAGTGGTATTAGCGCGCCAGGTTTTATCGCTGATTCATTTGTATCTATGAGGGCTGCCAACATGAAGCTTGTGTAGGCACTTATGCACTATTGGGATCGATTTAGCTAAAGAAGATTTTGCTCTTCATGGTGCTGACGCATACATGGACGCTCACAATTTGCAAAGCATTCAATCTTTGATGTCGAATAGGTATTACAGCCTAAGGTGTTACTTAACGCCTCAAAGGGTATAATCATCTGGCTTATTTGCCTTTGGCAATTCGCAACCGTAACCAGTGTCTAACGCAAGCCATTAGCCTTTAAAAGTATGCTGGTTTTGGTTGGTCGGCAATCTAAGGAACTGCCACACTGTAATTTTTTAACGTTTAACTTTTTAAATTCTTAAGGAGATATAAATGCTTCACCCAAAGTTTAATTTGAACCTGGTAACCATTACCTTCGCCATCTTGGGTTCCAGTTCAGTATTTGCAGCAACAGAAAACGGTATCGCGGCAGTGTATAACAACCGCTTACACGGACACACTACCGCCTGCGGTGAAGTCTACAACATGAACGCACTAACCACGGCGCACAAAAGCTTGCCCTGCGGTAGTAAAGTGAGAATAACCAATCCAGAAAACGGCAAAAACGTAACGCTGCGTGTCAATGATCGCGGACCAACTCAAGCAGGTCGCATCGTTGATATTTCCTCGCGCGCTGCCAAAAAACTCGGCATGCACACTATTGACATGACGCCTGTTGAGCTTAAAGTTGTCAGTAAAGGCAAGAAATAAGCACAGCAAGCAAGTTTTTTAGGGCGGTAGCCTGCATAAAGTAAGGTGAAATTTTCGGCGCGTCGAATGCCTGAGTTTCGCCAGCTTTATACAGGTTACTTGCTCGTTTTGTCGTGAAAAAAGCGTGTCACTCTGCATCCCCAATTGGCGCAGCAAAAGCATCTGCCACTAACGATTGCACATTACTCCCCGTCAACGTCTGTAAAAACGCGACTAACGCGTCTACCTCTTCTGGCTTTAAATGCAGTGGTTTTAACAGCGGATCAAGATTTTCATTTGCTATGCCACCTTGATTATAAAAATTAATCACATCGCGTAACGTTATTAATGCGCCATTGTGCATATACGGCGCGGTTAGGCTGATATTGCGCAATGAGGGGGTTTTATAACGCCAGCGATGCACAGGGTTTTGGGTGATTTCATATTGTCCTAGGTCATTGGTTTTGATTTCCGCAACGGCTTGCAATGTGGCATTTGAAATTGCCGTAAATATCCCCGGGGCAATTTGGACTGGGCTAACTTTAGGCGGTTTCCCCATAGAATCGGCATAGCCTATGCCAGTGTTATGCAGGCGCTGATCACTAAATAGCGCATTTTCTGCCGCTAATAAATGACAATGTGCGCAGCCCGCTTTGCCGCTAAAAAGTTGATAACCTTGCTGAGCGGCAATGCTGATGGCGTTAGGCTGTTTACCATAGTACCAGCGATCAAAGGGCGAATCGGCAGCGTTAAGTGTACGTTCGTAACTGGCAAGCGCCATGCCGACGGTTTCCATGCTGGCGGGACGATTGAAGGCAGCTGCAAATAAACGCATGTAATCTGGATTATTCCGGATTTTTTCAATGACGTGTCCAATCGACGGATTGGCCATTTCGTTATGCGCCAATAAAGGCCCCCAGACTTGTTGCTCCAGAGTGCTTTCGCGGCCGTCATGGAATAGTTTTTGGGCGTAGGCGACATTATAAATAGTCGGGGCATTACGGCGGACGGTGCGACCTTCAACACCCACCGAAGTCGCCATTTCATTACTGGTAAACCCTTGTTCAGGAATATGGCACATCGCGCAAGAAAAGGTGTTATTGAATGACAAGCGACGATCATAAAATAGTTTTCGGCCTAAGCTGATTTTGGCTGCTGATAAAGCGTTATCGGCTGGAATGGGTAACGGCGGTAAGCCTAATAGCGGTGACTGCGTGGTTGCCAATAAGTTGACGGCTTTACCTATTCTAGCGTTAAGTGCTATAGATTGGGTTTGGTAATTTGCTTGTTCATAATGATCTTTGTTGTCACCAGCGGCATAAAGACCGACATCGCTGAACGTCGTATTCAGTTTATCGACTTGCGGTTGCGTTTCTGCCAACAGGGTTTTAACGTCGTTAATCAAGGTGTCTGGATGTAAAAAATCAACACTGTAAATGTTTCGCAAGCGTTTATTTTTGTCAATCAGATACACGCGCAGGCTATGTGAAAAAGTACCGGTAAAGACACCTTTGGCATCGTATACTTTCTGGGTATTTTGCGGATAATGCGCAAGGATTGGCTGTAGTTCCCGTTCCGAACGAGTGGTTAAAAACTGCCATTCCACACCACTGCCCTGTAATTCTTTGGCATAGTGGCGCATGACGTCGGGTGAGTCATTTTCAGGATTAAAGCTTAAGGTCACGAGCCTTAATGACTTTGCCAGTGCCGGTTCTTTTTGTAAACGGGTTTTAATTTGGTGTAAAACCATCGTGGCTAACGGACAACCATTGACATCACTACAGGCTGCATAAATAAAACTTAACAGTACGATTTTGTCGCCAACTAGCTCATATAGCGTTAAATCTTTATTGTCCGTATTAACGACCTTACCATCTGCCGCCAAGCCTAAGGGGGGTAATTGATAACTGCCCGGTGCAGGCGCTGTAAAAGGTAAGTTGCCATAACCGGGTGCCAGTGGTGGTTGCCGCGCACTCGCGTGATTTTGCACAGCAATACTGCATAGCAGAAAAACCAGCAGTTGGGTGATTGACGTTACGGTGTGCATAAACAAGACTCAAATGAAGCGTGTTAGCAAAAATACCTTACTGCCACCATTAGCGCTTTAAGCTAAAAACCGCAGGTACCCTACACAAATGACTGAAAGTGAAGGAATTCGTTCGTGCTGAACTCAGTCGAAGCATGAATGGGTTCAGCATGTTTAACGCCCAATTTAATCGAATGACGTTGTTAACTGCACTTCTTTGAGGCTATCCAAGCACCAGAAATAGCCAACACCGCAATTGATTTTTCCTTAAATTGCATATCCAAAGGCAAACGCTGGTTATTTAAAAGCGTCAGGCAATCTTGATTTAGCACGGGATTTTCTACCAATAAAGACTGTCCGGCAGATTGAAATAGCTTAAGAAAGTCATCATGCCGCATTCTATTCATGTACATATAACTATTTCCGGCATATTTTCCCCATTCGGCATCCGTATATTGCAGAAAATTAATGGCCGATATGCTTTTATCATCATGTGCAAAATGATCGCTGTAATCAATTCTATGTACAAATAAGCCATCATCTTTAATGACCCTATTGCTTTCAGTAAAAATCTGCTGCAATACCGTCGGCGGAATATGTTCAAAAACATTATAAGAACTATAAAAATCAATACTCTTGGCAGCAAGTGGCAGTTTGGTGGCATCGGCAGGTGCAAGATATTCAATGCAACATAAATCAAAAAACGCATTGATCGAAAAGTCGGTATTGCTATTAAAATGAATTAAATCGTCTAACCTACTTTCATCAATCAAATCTCCAAAAATATTCAGGATTTCATCGGTATTATCGACAATATATTGAAGGCAATCCTTGGTTAACTCCGCTTTAAGGTAAGGATGCAAATCAACCGTAATGATTTTTGTCCCGCCCATTAACCAGAAAGCGAGCGGTAGCATAGGGACTCTTCCAGTGCCGATTTCTAAAAAAACCTTTCCTTTAGGGTCATAACCGGATTGCTTAATCAGCTTCCATAATCCAATTCCGCCAACTAACCGAGCGGCAGGGTTTATTTTTCTGAGGCCGCCAAAATGCCTTTGCATCCAAAAATAAAAAGCATTTGAGGCCGTAGCTGGAAGCAATGAAATTACGTTTTGGATCATTGCTTTCAATTTCCAATGTATCATTAATATCCTTTCAATCAATTGGTCGATAATTTCAAGAAAAACAATTTTTAGCTTCAATTCAATAATGTGAAACAGATTATTCTTCTAAGTTTGGTCGGTTTTACTTTAGGGATAGTCGTTGCTGAATTAAGAGATGTTTCATACGCACTGTTAAATATTTTTATTACACTTGGCTTTTGTTTACTTATATTGATGTTTGTCGATAAAACACTAAAGACAAAGTTGTTTTTCGGCAGCATAATCATTCTTTGTTCGCTTTCGGCTGGACTCCTTAGAACAAATTATGCCTATAGTAATCTACCGAAGTACACATTAAATGAAAGCATTGGAACATCAAAGGTAATACAAGGTAAAGTCGTTTCTCAAATAGATAAAAGAGATGGTTATGTGACTTTTAATATTGAACCAGTTC
>JABFRM010000166.1 GCA_013141155.1 Methylococcaceae bacterium
GCGCGATGCTGGCGTTATTTACCGACATTCAACAGGAACATCAACAGTTCTTATGCAATTAAACCAACGCCTGAATGACAATCAGGACATTACATTTTTACTCAAGAGGTTCACCATGAAAGCGAGTGCACGTAATCAATTATTTGGAAAAGTGGTTGCCGTTTCAATCGGCACGGTTAATGTCACCTTGGAAATCGCCTTAAAAGGCAGTGATACCTTGGTGGCGACCATCACCAAAGAATCAGCCGAGTCTTTGGGCATTCAAGTGGGTTTGGGCGTAGTCGGCTTGATTAAAGCGCCGCAGATTATGCTGGTCACGGATTTTGGCGGCTATAAACTGTCTGCCAGAAACCAATTGACGGGAACTGTAACCCGCATTCAAAAAGGCGGCATCAATACCGAAGTGGTGATTGCCCTAAAAGGCGGGGATTCTTTGGCGGCTACGGTCACGAATGACAGTGTTGAATCTTTAGGCTTAGTGGTGGGCAATCCGGCAACGGCGGTGTTTAAGGCGGGAGCGGTGATTGTGGGCGTTTCCGCAGATTGAGTGCGTCATCTCGCTAGTCTGGCTATAAAAACCACACTTTAACCGACATAACTGGTCATTTAACAGTAATCAGGACAAAAAGTTAAGCGACTTTTCTATATGTTTCAAAATTCGCGGGTGACATTGAGCCATTAGCCGAATGCTGACGATACGGTTGAGAGTGTAAATATTTCCGTGTAAACCGCAATTACAAAACTTCTGCCAAAGGGTCACTATAGAGAATCGTAAACTGATTCAACGCAGGTTTCCAATTGTGGACTGGCATTGTCCACTTTTTAGCGGCTTGATTGATCGCCAAATATGTTCTTCGAACAACTTATAGTGGACCCCAAAATCCGGACAATAGTCTAAGCTATACCCTGTCACGAAAAAGGGTTCAATAATGAGTGAGATTAAACGGAAGATTTTTACAAGCGCAGAAAAGGCCAAAGTTGCCTTGGCGGCGGTCAAGGGTATCAAGACCATCAACGAGATAGCCATTAACAATTATGGCAATGCCATCAATTTCAGTATCTGATCCAGCTCCAACTGTTACTGTATTCACATCGAAAGTTTTATTATATTCATTTGATAAAACAGTATAATTGCAAAATTTCTCGAAGTCTTCCGCTTCTGTAGTAGAAGTGATTTCTTGGTCTTTTAAAAAATCTGTTAAAAGTTGTTTTGTTATTTTATCCATTATGCCTTCCCTAAAGTCAGATCTTTTGATATTGATACTATTAAATTATTTTTGGTAACTTATTAAATGGTTACGTAGCGCGCGTAGGTACGATTACGCTATCGCTAATCGGAGCTACGTGGGCTAAACATTTAATTGATTTTTAATGCCATACAAATTAAATCTTCAACTTTATGCAATGCCGTATCGTTAGTTAATAAAGCAGCCCCCGTTTCAATAGCCGTTGCAACGATAATGGCATCGGGTAATTTTATCCGATAAGTTCGGCGTAAATGGATGGTTTTTTGTTTAATGGCTGGCGTTAAATCCATTAAGGTAATGCCACTTAAATAACGGTTGATGATTTGTGTTTCTTGGCTGGTTAATGCGGGGAAAGAAAGCAGTTCGATTTCTGTAATAACGGAATAACCGTACCGACCACTGGGTAAATTTTCCGCCAAACGATTATTGAACAAATAGATTAAAACATTGGTATCAAACAGGTAATCAATGTGCATCACAGTCCCCAGTCACAATCCCATTCATTACGTTGCTGCTGTTGCCAAGCAACCGGATCTTTAATCGTATTGAAAGCCGTTATTTGTCCTGCCATCCGCATTAATGTTGGTGCATCATCTAATGGGGCGGTTGCATCATGGCTGATCTCATTATCAATCACTAAAACAATACGATGTTTACCCGGCGTAATAGTTGGGGGAAGCGTTAGGGTCATAATCCCTTTTTGATTGACTTCTACTACTGTTTCAATACTTTGCATTCACTTTCCCCAAAGAGACGGATTTGATTTCCATATCATTATAACCTTATCTGTTGAATAGTTTATTAGCTTAGCTAATAAGCGTACACACCGACACAAGACACTCTCCAAATAATAGTTTTGTAAGCTTTCCTACAAACACACTCCGAAAAATATCAATATTTTCAATTAGATAATAAATGGCACAATGGTTGCTTTACTAATAGAAACTAAGCAAAAAACGTGACCCCTGTGTGAGGCAATCCATGGCTGACATCCTAAAACGAAACAAAGCGCTTTCGGTCAATCCGCTCAAAGCCAGCCAACCGATTGGTGGTTCGCTGGCAACCTTGGGCTTTAATCGCGCGATGCCTATGCTGCATGGTTCGCAAGGCTGTACGGCGTTTGCGAAGGTGTTTTTTGTGCGGCATTTTCGGGAGCCGATCCCACTTCAAAGTACCGCAATGGATCAAGGCAGTTCGGTGATGGGCGCGGATGAAAACGTGCGGGAAGGCATTCGCACCATTGCCGAAAAATCCCATCCGGCGTTGATTACTATATTGACCACTGGCTTAGCAGAAACGCAAGGCTGTGCAGCGCAATGTCCGGGAGTTTCGGGAAAATCATCCTGAGTTTGCCGATATTGCGGTGGTCGGGGTGAATACGCCAGATTTTAGCGGCAGCGTGGAAACGGGTTATGCCGCAACGCTCACCGAGAAATCATCCGTGCAGTCGTGCCAGAGGCTAAAACGGCTGGTACTCAGCCTGGTCGCCGTAAGGAAACAGGTTAATGTCTTGGTGAACTATGCGTTGACACCAGGGGATTTGGAAGCTTTGCGTGATCTTTTTGAGCAATTTCAACTACGCCCCGTTTTTGTGCCGGATATTTCTGATTCGTTGGATGGCTGTTTGACGGCGGATGATTTTAGTCCGGTTACGATTGGCGGCACGTCCTTGTCAGAAATGGCGACCTTAGGCGATGCGTTGGCAACGGTGGTGATTGGTGCTTCGTTGACTAAAGCGGCTGAACTACTACATGAAAAAACCGGTGTACCAAGTTATGCACTCGATCATTTGTACGGCCTGAAAGCCAATGATGCGTTGATGACCATTTTAGCTGAAATCAGCGGTAACGATGTGCCGGAACGCATTGAACGGCAACGTTCGCAATTACAAGATGCCATGTTGGACACGCATTTTATGTTAGGGCAGTTACGCATTGCCATTGCGGCGGATGCCGATTTACTGGGGGTGTTGGTTGATTTGGTACTGGAACTGGGCGCAGAAGTTGTGGCGGCGGTGACTTCTTGCAATGTGCCGTTGTTGGCGCGAATTCCGGTTGTCAGTATCAAAATAGGCGACTTGGAAGATATGGAGCTGATCGGCAAAGCGAATAAAGTACAACTGGTGATTGGCAATTCCCATGCAGTGGATACGGCGGAGCGGTTGAGCATGAACAGAGCATACACCAGCAACGCCAAACTCAGCCAATGAAATAAGTTTAGGCCCGCCAATACGGGCGGATAGGGTTTGATGAATTCCCATGCGAAACGTTGTCCCGCATACGCCAATATGAACATATAAAATCCGTGCCGCTGCCATAACACGGGCTGGTGCAGGTAACTTAGCAGTAGGGTGTTAAGAAAAACCAATAACGTGAGCGATTCATACAACTGTACGGGATGGCGCATAACACCATCGCCAAAATTCACGCCCCACGGCAAGCTGGTTGCCGTGCCGTAAGTAAAATCCGGCAATCCGGCGAGGAAACAACCCACACGCCCTACCGCCATCAGCACAATCAAGCCAGGGACAAAATACAGCCCCGTGGATTGACGGATACCAGCGAAAAATTTAAACATTTCCGCCGCCATAATCGCACCAAACACGCCGCCCAGCATACTTTTGGCAATGCCGTTTTGTCCCGCAAGGTGCAGGTTTAAAGTGCCAAACAGCAAACTACCCATGACCAACCCACACAGCAATGCCAACAAATAATAATGGTGTTGTGCGGGCTGCGTAATGCCTACCGGATATTCCGGCCCATACTTACGCCGAAACCAAAGGCTCATCAGTACGCTACTGGCCACGGCTAACAGATCAAAAATGTGGTGGATGAGCATTCAGGTTTTATCCTGCAATCCGGAAACCCCAATTCCCTAACATACAACCGCCGAATGCAATCATCGGTACACCTATGGCGGAAAATCCCACCCACAACAATAGTTCAGAAGCGGATTTTTTCTTATGCAAGAAATAGCGGTTAGATTTAAACAGAATAAAACCCTCTGCCATCACAACTGCTGTGTTCCATAAAGTCACAGGCCATGCTCCTTCACTTCCTGTGATGAAAATGAACAAAAAAAACAGCAGAGTGATCAGAAACCCGACACACCACAATATCCAAAATATAAAGCTAACGCTTATCGAATACTCTTCAAATTTTGTCATATCAATGTTCCGTGCTGCGGATAAACTATTCCAACTTATCCTTATTCTCTTCCGATGTTCAGTTTTGTCCCCTGAAAAAATCAGTTATATAATCCAAAACATCTACTCAGTCATGTGACCTTATTAGGGCAAAAAATATTTGTGGATTATGTAACTGATTTTTTAGTTTTGGCAAGCAGAAATTTTATGCTCAACTATACTTAAGTCATGTCATTTTGAGTGTGCGCCAGCATAGCTGCGTTTTTTGCTATCTTCTTGGTTGACCGTTCCAATTGAATGAATAACCGGGTGGAGGCTTATCTTCCAATAGCCTGTGTTGAAATTGACTCTAATCACCCCCTTATCAATCGAGCCAGTAAGCTATGGATTATACGACCCCAGACCTTGAAAGCAATAGTATCGACCTGGACTTTTCTGCCGAATGGCAAGCTTTGCTCAATATTTCAAATCTTCAGCAAGCTACTGTTTCAACAACCGCATTAATGGCATTAAAGAGTAGGTTTGAGGCTTTAACCAGTTCACTTGCTTTATTAAGAGCCACTATTAATTCTTTAAGTGATGGGGTTCTAATTATGCAACCTGCAGGCGCAGTTATATGCGCTAATAAGCCTATGGCTATACTGTGGGACTTGACGATTGAAACTTTGGAAAGCATAAATTCGGAACATTTGATCAAGTTGCTGGCGGCACAATTAACGCATCCAGAGCAATTTTTGCTTGATACCAAAGGCTATTGGTCAGCGCAGTCTGTTGATTCATTCCGTGTAATCAACTTAGTGGACGGGCGAATATTAAACTATACGGTCAAATCACACCCACTTGATGCCTTAACGGTAGGTCTGATTTATACCTTTAAAGATGTCACAGCACATAAGCAAATAGACACGGCTATTCAACGCGATGCTACCAATATTAATTCAGGAGTTGTAAATCAAAAAACGGATCACGCATTGACTCAGGCCACCAGCATAAACCAAGCCTCCGCAATGTATACCGAAAAAGAACGCACAGAGATAACGCTTGCATCAATCAGGGATGCGGTGATTACTACCGATATTATGGGTAAGGTTACATTTTTGAATCATGCAGCGGCTAGCTTGACGGGTTGGATAGCGGACGAGGCCGTTGGTAAACCGATTATTGAAATTTTCCATATTATCAACGAAATTACCCGGAATAGTATTGATAATCCTGTCGCTGCCGTACTTAAAAACGGGGTGGTAGAGGGGGTCGCTGAGCATATCTTGCTGATTTCCCGCGATGGCTTGGAATATAACATTGAGAACTCCACGACCGCCATTTATCTGAAAGATGGATCATTATTGGGTTGCTTATTAGTTTTTCGCAATGTTACCGAAAAATATCAGCTTATGAAAGCGGTGCAGTGGCAAGCGGGTCACGATGTGTTGACTGGTTTACCTAATCGCGAATTATTGGCGGATCGTTTTTCCTGCGCATTAATGAATGCCAAGCGGCAAAAAAGTATGTTAGGCGTTTGTAAAATGGATTTAGATGACTTTAAACTAATTAATGATCTTTATGGACATACAATAGGTGATCAATTATTGGTGGCCGTCACTCGGCGTATGCACGGTGTTATTCGTGGTGAAGATACTCTGGCAAGACTGGGTGGCGATGAATTTGCCTTATTAATTGGCAATTTAAACAATATTGATGAGATGAAGATTTTTTTACAGAGAATTTTGACCTCTGTATCAATGCCTTATCTTATTGAAGGTCAATTAATTAAAATTTCTGCCAGTATCGGCATGGCAATTTATCCGTTGGATAATGTTGATGCGGATACACTGTTAAGGCATGCCGATCAGGCAATGTACAAAGCGAAGCAGTCTGGTCGTAATTGTATTCATTTATTTGATGTCGAATTTGAGCAACTAACCCAAAGTTCTTATCAGACCCGTGAACGGGTGCGTCAGGCTTTATTAGACAATGAGTTATGTCTTTATTATCAGCCGAAAGTCAATATGCGCAGCAACCAAGTTGTGGGTATGGAAGCATTACTACGTTGGCAACATCCAGAACGTGGATTGGTGCCGCCTTTGGCGTTTTTACCTTTTGTGGAACACACTGATCTGATTATTGAAATCGGCGAATGGGTGATTGAACAAGCATTACAACAAATTGCCGTATGGACTGCGGATAATAATAATTGGGTGGTCAGTGTCAATATTGCCGCTCGCCATTTTCAACACCCCGATTTTTTGCCACGATTGACAAACATTCTCGCTCATTATCCGCAGGTGCCACCACATTTATTAGAAATCGAAATTTTAGAATCCGTGGCTTTGGGGGATATTGAGCAAGTGCGCCGGTTGATTCATGCTTGCCAGGCATTAGGCGTCACTTTTTCACTGGATGATTTTGGAACGGGCTATTCTTCATTAAGTTATCTGAAACGTTTACCCGCAGATACGTTAAAAGTTGATCAATCATTTGTAAGGGATATGCTGGATAACAAGGAAGATTTGGCTTTAATCGAAGCCGTCATCGGTTTAGCATCGGTATTTGATCGTCGGGTCATTGCAGAAGGCGTTGAAACGCCTGAACATGGTGTATTGCTCATGCGTATTGGTTGTGATTTGGCGCAAGGATACGGTATTGCCCGTCCGATGCCAGCAGATGCCGTAATCACCTGGGTTAAGCAGTTTATCCCCGATCCCAGTTGGGCTTTGTGGGCAAATGTGCAATGGGAGTTAAATGATTTTCCCTTATTGGTGGCGCAATATGATCATCTTAAATGGCTGAAAAAATTAACGGATGCGTCAGTGGGTAAAGCCGTGGCTGCTAATGATTGGGAACATAAAGATCATAATCAATGTCGTTTTGGTCAATGGTATATGGGGCGTGGTACGATAAACTACAGCCACTTGCCAGAGTTTACGGCCATTGCGCCGATCCACTTGGAAGTTCATCAGCTGGGGTCTAAAGTTATTGATTTATGTAAAGCGAGGGAATTTGAATTTGCGCGAGAACTTTGCCAAGATCTGATTAGCTTGAATGACAAAATTATGTCACAACTCATTCTCTTGCAACTGACCGTTGCGACGGTGGGATTATGATCTTAATTTAGTGTTGTTGCCGTCGGAGCCGATCCTTCGCTGAACAATTATGCCAGCGTCTTTAGACGCATAACACCCTGTGCTAAAGGGCATAGGCATCTATCAAGTTAAATTATCCGTCATTCCGGCAGGGATGACGGAATGACGTGTTTTGAAACTTGTCTAGATACTTATGGCTAAAGGGGTCACTAAAATCATAAAGGATTTGCCGATTTTAAGCTAAATAAGCCATTACTCTCACGTTGCATAATGACACTGTAATTTTTTCCGGAAGCGCTTACTTTCGGAATAATTAGTTCACCCGTAGCCTCACTGTAACAAGAGTCGGTACATTTTTGTGTGGTGCCGGTGAAATCATACAACTGGTTAGCGTTAAGTTTGGTTATAAAGTCTGCGGCAGTCCCAGAATGATATTTGCCAATTAAACTATTGCCATTGAGGTTAAACAGAAAACGTTCTGAGGTGTTGGTAGCCGAATCTGTTACGTGCAGGCATTGGTAGCTGTAAATGGAACCGAGCATTTTAGGTTCGTAATAACAACTGATATTGCTTTTGCTGTCCCAACCCTTATAGCCAAAAGAGGTATCGACAAAGGTGCCGTCAACTTCAAGCGTGCCGGTTTTTGTTTGCGGCGTTTGGTAAGTGACTTGCCACTTGCCATATAATGCCTTAATTTTAGACTCCTCTGTATTGTAATAGTACGTAGTGGCGGCACGCGCTAATTTATCCCCTGCACTTTGTTGCCGATACGCCTGAATACTTTCCATAAAAGCTTGGGTGTTGGCTTCGGCAGAGGATGCCTGTTCGTTGGTCATTGCGTCTGAAACGTTATCAGCAAAAACACAACCGCTGAAAGCAGTCATTACTAACACGCTTTTTAATAAAACTTTAATCATTTCAATCTCCCAATTAAGATACAAAAATAGACTCTGATGATACTTTTCATTATGTAATTGTTCAGTCCGCCCTATTTTTCAAAGGCCAAGTGAATAAGCACTTCCTTGCTTTTGAACTACGGTTTAAAAATGTAATACTACGGTACCTTTATACGACCCCTCACCTTAATGCACGATGAATAAACTAAAACCTGTATCTTGGTGCAATATATACAAAATAATTTGCATGCGAGGATATGGCTGCAAGAAAGCGAATCGTTTGTGGTTTGTCACAGAAAGTTTCATGCACCTCTTGGTTCATCGGGCCTTCATCAAACAAGTTTTTTAGAATTGAGAGGTCACTTTTGCTAACAACAAACATTATCACTTCCGTTTTAATCAACTTAAAGCCTGTTAAGCATATTTATGTGGCTTATAGCGGCGGTGTG
This sequence comes from Methylococcaceae bacterium, assembly GCA_013141155.1. Lineage (GTDB taxonomy): Bacteria > Pseudomonadota > Gammaproteobacteria > Methylococcales > Methylomonadaceae > SXIZ01. The sequence continues at coordinate 8,818 of JABFRM010000166.1, forward strand.
GATTCACATGTATTGCTGCATTTGTGTGCCAATATGCCGAAGTTACATTCGCGCTTGACTGCGGTGTATGTGCACCATGGTTTACAGGCAGAGGCAGATGATTGGGCAGTGCATTGTGAACAAGTCTCACGGCAGTTGGGTGTTGCTTTTATTTGTTTAAGCGTGGAAGCGCAGGCGGCTAACGGTGTCAGTCCCGAAGAAGCCGCCCGTGATGCCCGTTACCAAGCGTTAGCTACGTTGTTGTCAAGGGATGATGTGTTGCTGTTGGCACAACACCAAGATGATCAATTGGAAACGGTGTTGCTACAACTGTTTCGCGGCGCTGGTTTGCGAGGTTTGGCAGGTATGCCGGTTATTGCGCCACTGGGGCTAGGGCATTCAGTAAGACCGCTGTTGACCATTACTAAGCAAGCTATTTTGGCTTATGCTGAGCAACAATCTATGTCTTGGGTAGAAGACCCTACCAATCAGAGCAATGCCTTTGATCGAAATTTATTACGCAATACGGTTTTGCCGTTATTGACTGAGCGTTGGCCGATGCTGGCAACCACGGTGGCGCGGTCTGCCAGACATTGCGCAGAGGCACATGAAGCTTTGCAAGTGCAAACTGAATTGGCCTTGAAGACAGTATTAGACGTAAATACACAAGCGATTGATATAGAAAAACTATCAGCACACTCTGCTTATCAACAGCGGTTGATTATTCGTTACTGGTTACAAGCGCAAGGTTTAAAATTACCGTCGGAAGCGCTGTTATTAGCGGTATTTGAGCAAGTTATCGGCGCAAGACAATCGCGTGATCCTGAGCTGATTTACCAACAGGCCAGCATTCGACGTTTTCGTAATCAGTTATATTGCTTGCCTTTAGCATCGCTAAAGTCGCCTATTATAGAAGCGCCATTAGTGTGGCCTACGGGTCAAGCAGCATTGACTATTAACGAGCATAGCCATTTAACTGTTGTTGGGGCTGAAAATGGAATTAATCGTGATGTTTGGCAAGCCGCAGTAATAACGGTGCGTTTTCGTCAAGGCGGTGAAAAAATTGCGCTTATGGGGCGAGCCGGGCGACAATCGCTGAAAAATTTATGTCAAGAAGCCGCCATTCCACCTTGGCAACGCGACAAACTGCCATTGGTTTATTTAGATGGTCAATTGGCAGCAGTAGCAGACTGTTGGATTAGCCGTGAGGTTTGGACGGAAGATGCTAATAAGTCAGTACGTTTGGCATGGCAAAAGAACTGCGCGTGATGGGGTTTTCAACCCCGTTGCTCACGTTTTGATCAGGAATACAAACTATAAGTAAGCGTTCGAAAGTTAAGCAGAATTTCATATCAATGCAGCTCAATTTTTATGGGGGAGCAATTTAAAAAAATCTCCCCTAATCCCGCTTTTCCAAAGAGGCATAGGTATCTACACAAGTTTTAAAGCACGTCATTCCGGCAGGGAAGCCGGAATGACGGTTTTTTTGACGTTAGCTGAAGCAGCTTGCTAATCAGGAGGGTAATTGCTGGGACAATGCGCCAACAGGGCGGTTTTTCAGGAACTTAAAGCACGGGCAACTGAATTATGAAAGCTTCAGGGCTAAAGAGGCTGCAACGCTGAGTATCATTGACTATCTGGCGTTTTACAATGGTCGGCGCACGCATTCAACGTTAGGTTATCAATCCCCGCTGTGTTTAAGCGGGAATTCTATAGGAAAGTTGCCTAGGAAAGTGTCCGGTTTTACTTGACCATTACAGTATTTGAAGGGGGAGGTGCTATTTTTGGGACGATTTTTATAAATCGATAAGGTGTAAAATCATGCACTACCTAAGCTTGAAAGTCTTAACGCATTGTTTTAACAATTTCAATTCCGCCACGCCGCTGTTTTTACCATAGCGAATATTAAGATACAATTCGGTAATGCCATTAACGGCTTGCGCTAACTCGGGATGATGTTGATTAACTCTCATAGCAAAAACACTGGCAGTTTCACTGGCTTGTTTTTGCAGTTGGATTTTACTCAATTTGGCGGTAAATTTCTGATATAGCTGCGCCGCTTGATCTAGTGCTTTTTTGGGTTGGCGGGTTAGCCACCAGAATAATCCCCAGCTTAAGCCAGCAATAATAACCAGTAACCAGGTCAGCATTTTATTGATATTATCTAAACCAAAAGCGGCTAAAAACTTAGCTTGATTGGCATTATGGTAATTGATCACCCAGCGTTGCCAACTGTAATCGGCATTTTGCCAAGCTTGGCGGAATCGCTTAAGCAATGCGTCCTCAGAGCCGTTGCGCTGACCTAAATTAAAATTGACTAAGCCACTGGCAATTTGTTGTTCCACATTAACCCCTTGCTCCACCCGCTCAGGGGCTACCGCAACGGTGGGATCAACCCGCGTCCAGCCTTTATTGTCCAGCCATACTTCCGTCCAGGCATGCGCGTCCGCTTGCTTAATTTCCAGAAAATCGCCCAGTTGATTAATTTCCCCCCCTTGATAACCGCTGACCACGCGCGCCGGAATATGCGCCACCCGCATCAGATAAACAAACGTGGTGGCGTAGTGGCTGCAAAAACCAGTGCGGGTTTTAAATAAAAACGTCTCGATAGGCTTGTCTTCCATCAACGGCGGCGTTAATGAATAATAGAATTGTTGGGTTCTAAAATAGTTCATTACCTGCTGGATAAAGGCATTGGGGGGGGTATCAAAGCCGTGTAGCTGACTGACTAAGGCGTTGATTTCTGGCGCAATCACCGGTGTAATTGTATATTTTCCGCCCGCTCAGTGCTGTTTAGGCTACCGGTGTTGTAATCGGAATAAGATTGCACAGCATATTCAGCGCGCTGGCTGGTATTAGAGTCGGTGGTTATTTGGTATTGCGCACTCATTTTCAGTGGTGCTGTGAATACCGCTGGCATATCCAGGGCAAACACCCAGTTTTTTTCTTGCGGCTCCATTAATAGGGTGTAGTGATAAGCCGTGCCGCTATAGGTTAAAGCATCCTGATCAAATGCTAAGTCGTGCTTTACTAAGGGCAGCCATTTTTTGCCATCGGTCAGCGAAAATACCGGTCCACGCCAATAACGCTGCGCTTGCGGTGGTATTGCACCATTAAATTTAACGCGAAACACCAGTTCGTCGGATAAAGCCAAGTCACTGATGGCTCCGGGTTCCAGGGTTTCGCTCAGGCCAGTTTTGATTTGGGTTTTATCTTGTAAAAACGTCCAGTGTGGCGCATCTAAGCGGGGAAACAGCACAAAAAACGTAAGTCCTAACGGTAACGCTTGTAGCAAAATAATCAGTGCGGTTTTCAGGGCTTTACGCACATCTACGCCGTGCATGTTGATGATAACTAAGGTGGTGAGCAAGCTTAAACAAACGCCGACAATGTAAATTGCCATCGCCATGGATTCTTGGTATAAAAACAGCGTAGATGCCACGATGAACGCGAGGAAAGCGATAAAGTACAAGTCTCGTGTGGTTCTGATTTCCAGTAATTTAAGCCCCAACGCGGTGATAAAAATGGTAGTGCCGGCATTGCGTCCAAAAACCCCCAGATGCTGTTGGTAAAGCAGTGCGATACCGCAACAGGTGATTAGAAACAGCATAAATTTATTGGGTAACCAGTTTTTTTTCCATATTCCTATAAAACGCCAAACTAACAGCACATTAAAAAATCCAAATACCAAAGGATCAATATTCCAGGCATGCGGCAAGACAATTAGCGCAATGGAGCTGAGCAGAAAAATTAAAACGGGTGGGCGCAGATGGGTGAGCATGGGTTTAAAATAACGCTAAGGCTTGCAAGCACTGCGCATAATGCGCGGCACCCTGGGCTGGCGGAAGGGTAGTGCCGGGTAACTGAAAGCCATATTTGAGTCCGGCGGCTTCAGCATCCAGCACCCAACGGCACAGTTGACTGAGGCGTTCTTCGGTATCGTGACCGGGTGTTGCCGCATAATTTAGCCAAATCTCTGCGGCCTTGTCGTCGCTAAACTGTTTGGTGAGTAAGCCTTGACCTTTGGCATAGGCTTTCCAATGGATTTGTTTGATACCATCGCCTGCTTGATAGGTTTTTAGGCCGTAAAAATCATCGCCACCGCCTTGGCGCGAAAATCCCTGTGGATTTTGTTGGCTGCTAATTTCTGGAAAAGCCAGCAATAGGCTGGCGGGTTTTGGATAAACCAGCATGGGATGATCAAAACGAATGGGCGACCAGGCGCGAAACAAGCCTAAGGGAAAACGACTGGTCACACGGATGGTGCCAACTTGAAACCAGCCGCGCTTGCGGGTAGTTGCATAAAGGGTTAAAGATTCACTGCTATAGGCCGGTACATCGCAATGTGTAGGCTGTTCTACTTTAAATTCTAAATTAAAGCGGTCAGCAGGGCTCGGATTATCAAGCAGCAGATTAATGGCGGTAACCTCGCCTGCAAAAACTGGTTTCGTGTGTCCCGTTGCAATCACTAGCCCAGCCAAAGATCTAAAGGTCAGTAGAATAGACACCATTAAGATGCTCAGCAACATGAATCCCAGTAAGTAGGTGAGATTATTGTTATAAATAAACGCAATTAATAACAAAATCACCAGCAACAGGATAAAACTCATGCCCTGTTGCGTCGGTAAAATAAAAATACGCCGATGTTGTAGGGTTATCGGGCCTTTAACGGGTTTTTCGCCCTTGAAAATAGAATCGAAAATGCGTTTTCGTCTGAATTTAATCGGTTTAGCGGCGGGGATTTTAAGGGATGGCGACATGTTGAAATATAGGGGCAACAACCGCGTTAGAATCATTATTGGTCGCCTGTAAGCGGTGACCAACGACAGCAGCCAACACGGCTTGAATATCATCAGGCAAAACCGCATCGCGCCCGGCCATAAATGCCCAGGCTTTGGCGGCAGTCATTAAGGCCAATCCGGCACGGGGCGATAAGCCACAGCTATAGTCATTGCTGTTACGGGTAAAATTGATGATGGCTTGCAGATAGTCGAGTAAAGCTGGTGAAGTATGTATCTCGGTAATGGTGTCCTGTATCGCCTGTAATTTTTCTGGGCTGAGTTGAACGGTCAATTGACTGATTAAATGATGGCGACTTTTGCCGGTTAATAACTCCCGTTCCGCTTTGTTATCGGGATAGCCCAATTGGATGCGCATCAAAAAACGATCCAATTGCGATTCCGGTAAGGGAAAAGTACCCAATTGCTGCGAAGGGTTTTGGGTGGCAATCACAAAAAAGGGTTGCGGCAACCGATAAGTTTTGCCTTCAACGGTCACCTGCCGCTCTTCCATCGCTTCCAGTAACGCACTTTGTGCTTTCGGCGTGGAGCGGTTAATTTCATCAGCTAAGATCATTTGATTAAATAACGGCCCTGGATGAAAAGTAAACTGGTGTTTATTAACATCAAAAACCGATGCGCCAATGATGTCCGCCGGTAAAATATCGCTGGTAAATTGAATGCGCTGGTACTCAAGTCCTAATAAGGTCGCTAGCGTATGTGCCAGGGTAGTTTTACCGACGCCAGGAATATCTTCTATTAACAAATGTCCGCGTGCCAGTAAGCAACAGACTGCCAGTTTTATCTGGTGTTGTTTGCCGAGAATGATTTGATTGGCTGCGGTCAATAAGGCGTCTAAAGCTGTGTGCATGGTGTATAAAGTTGAGTAGACTGAAGTGCTTTGAAGTATAGCAGAGGCTTGTAAACTGGCTAGGTGTTAGTGCGAATAGGGTGAATTAAATGTGTCAGTGGTACTGTAATGAATGTGTATTCAGTTTTTGTTTAATAGCGCAAAAACGCAAACAACAGTTGCAAAATAAAACCCCTGCCTGGGTTTTTCCTGGCAGGGGTTTTTTGGCTTTAATGTGCTTTGATACAGTGTGAAAACGTGTAGCTACTTAGAAATTTTTTAAATAATTAGCTATTGCTTGTAAATCAGCATCACTTGCAAACTGCGGATCAGTAGGATCTGCTAAAAAGCCCATATCGTTTGGAAATTTTGATATAGCAGATTGAATGCCGGCAACAGTTTTACCATTCAGAATGTTCTTTTTATTTAAAGCGGGGTTTGTACCGTGGCAGCCGCTGCTTGCACATCCAAGAGCTTTATATGCTGCTGGAACTACTATTGGAGCAGCAGTCGGTATTGCAGTCGGTATTGCAGTCGGTATTGCAGTCGGTATTGCAGTCGGTATTGCAGTCGGTATTGCAGTCGGTATTGCAGTCGGTATTGCAGTCGGTATTGCAGTCGGTATTGCAGTCGGTATTGCAG
>JABFRM010000177.1 GCA_013141155.1 Methylococcaceae bacterium
CGCTGCCTATCGGTAAGCCTCTGTATTTCACCTACGCGTTGCTCCGGCTCAACACCCGGCCCTGTGCAGCTATCGGGGACTAAAAATCATCACTTCGCTGTCGCTCCGTTTCCATGATTTTCAGCGAGGGCATTTGACCTATTTACTATGTCAAATAACCTATTGTTTTTAAATGGATAAAGCATTTATAATGCGCAGCACCAAATCAAGCGCTATTAAGCCGTTTTTGAACCCCGCCCTGGAGACCAAACGATATGCCAACAACACTGATACAAGCGACATCAAAACCCGCTTCCGGTCTGAGTGTTAGCGCATGGATGAAAACATCTCGACTGCGGCCTGTTGCGCTGTTACTCACCACGCTCTTGCTGCATCCTGCGGCTAAGGCACTGGCGCAATGTAATAATGCTTTTCCTGAAAACACGCCGACACGCGACTTCACGCTCAAAGATGATGGCACTGCGGCCTATACTAAAACCGGTTTAATCTGGTCGCGTTGCAGCTTAGGGCAGATTTGGCAGGCCGGCACCTGTGTGGGCGCGGCAGTTAAAGAAAATTACTTTGGTGCTTTTGAAGCGGTAAAGCGTGCGAATGCGGCGCAATACTTAGGCTACAACACTTGGCATTTACCTAGCATTGAAGAATTACAGTCGATTGTTGAATTTCATTGCACCAATCCTGCGATTAATGCAACGGTATTTCCCAATACCCTCGCCAGTTGGTATTGGTCGGCATCAACCTATTTTGAATTTCCCTGGTATGGGCAGCCAGTGGATTTTGGCAATGGCAACGATGACATTTGGTACAAGATTACCTATGAGGCCTATCCTTTCCCGGTGCGTTTAGTGCGCAACCCTAATGCGTTTGATCCACAGGCACTGGGTTTAGATACCGATGACGATGGCGTGAATGATGCCCTGGAAATAGCCCAAGGCACCAATCCCAAGCTTAAAGATAATGACATTGCGCAAGAGGAACACTTTATCGCACAACTGTATCGCGACCTTTACTTGCGTGAAGCTACGGCTGACGAAGTGCCAAAACAAGTGCAATTGTTAAAGACCAATCCTAATCGTGTTGATCGCGTCATAGCACTGGCATTAGCACCTGAATTTTCACAGCAACACTTAGAGGTGGCGATTCTGTTGGCACTGACGATTAATAATCAGATACCGGGGCGCGAATGGCTTAATGAATGGCGGGATGGCTTGCATAAAGGCAACACTAGCGCCACTTTAGTCGATGTCTTTATGCAAAAAAGTGCGCTAAAAGATAGCTATCTGAATGCCAGTAATCAAGATTATATGCTTGCGCTAGGTACGCATATTTTAAACCGTAGCTTGAGCGCAAATGAATTGCAAGCGGGCACTATCAGCCTGCAAACCATGACCAGAGCGGAATTTACCCAGCACTGGCTAAGCTCACCCGCACTAAAACAACCGCCTGTTTCGCAATTAATCGTCATTGAAATTGCGAATTTGCTGGCGAATTACGCGCTTGATTCAGCAAATTTAAATGAATTCAGCAAACAACTTGATAGCGGCAAACTCACGCCGGTCGATTTGATCAAGCTGGTGTTAAATTCTCATGGCTATGCAAAGCGCTTTATGCAGTAAGCCCATGGAATTGTTGCGGGCTTTTAAATCATGAGCATGAGTGCGTGATATGCCCTATATTTTTATTTACTCCCGCTTTTCTGTTAGTGAATATTTGCTATGAAACTTTATAACGCATTAATATTAAAAAGTAAATATTTAATATTGTCCATTTGGCATGGATTGTGCTTTTATTATTTGGTGTAATTAGGACACCAGTCGATTTAGGATGAGTTTGCAAGGATGAGGGGAATGGGGAAGTTGTTAGGGCTTCCCCATTCTTCACTCACTTACAAAATAAAAATCATGTCAAATAACCTATAAGTAGGTGAAATAACCTATTTTTAAAGCCGGCATAAATCGTAAAAAACCCTAAATTAATCCGACCTAAACAGTAGGTAATTGAATTTTAATTGAAAAAAAATTTTACTGATATTTGGCATGAAAACTGCATTGTTATTAGGTGTTAATTTGATTTCCTCGCTAAAACGGGAAAGCATCAGATATAGGATGAGGTGGCAAGGAAGCGGGGTGGGGGAGAAATTTTCTTCCCCATTTTTTACTAACTTTTTCGGTAACCATTATGCAAAAAATATTACTTAAAAACGCAGCATCAGTAAGCAACGCCAAAGTGCAAACCGGCGAAGCGGCTGATCAAAAATCAGCATGGCTGGTTAAAGTAGCGCCGTGGATGGCCGGTGTAGGGATTGCCGTCGGGCATGTGTTGACGGGTTCTAATTGCAGCATCCCCAAGCAAGGCAGTTGCAGCGCTTGCGGTAGTTGTGTAGTGGCGCTAGGTTCGTTGACCGCTTGGGCAGTGATCAAACAACGCAGCAGTGATCAACCCTTTTATGAGCAAAACTCTAAATAACTAACAGAGCCATAGGATGTACTGAGGGGACAGGGCGCAGCTTTTGAACTCCTTCCCAAATGATGGGTGTTGTTTTCCTCAGTACATCTTATGGTTCTGGTTATGTCCTTCCAACCATCAAGGAAGAAGAGGTTGTTTTGTGGGCAGGCTTTTTGCCCACTTTTTTTACACGATCAACTTAAGCCTTAAGCGTTCTAAACAATCAGGCTTGAGGCTTATTAAAAATAACCAAGAGTAGCTTTAAAAATACACACCAGGTGCATTGTCGAGTGATTTTACAAAAAGGAACATCCGCTGTGCACAAGGACGATAACAATGTAATGCCTGCGGTTTTCAATGGCGCGCCGGTCAATAAACAACCCTATGCGCATGCGTTATGCAGTTTTTTTATGCTATTGAGCTTTTGTAAAACCAGCCACGCAGACAATTGGCATGGTTCGATCACCACTAAATTGCAAGTGGATAATCGGCTCACCAAGGACGAAAGCGTTTTTGCCGAAGCCATCGGCCGTTTTGAATATGACAACAAACAATATGATTTAAAAGGCGGCGCAGACGTTTTATTAAGAGGCGGTAATTATGACTTTAATACCCGCCAAGACTTTTACCGCCTGTTTTTGCAAAAGGGCTTTAGTGCAATTAATACCACGGTTAAATTGGGTCGTTTTGAACAAACCGATGCCATGGGCTTTTACACCCTGAATGGCCTTAGCGCGGTCTATCAAAACGATAAAAAAGATCTGTCGGTCGAGGTTTATGCGGGAAAACCGCAACGCTTTGATGATTTACAGTCAGCAAAAGGCAATATGGTCGCGGGTGTTAAAGGCTTTTGGCATTATGAGCCGAAATGGCAAAGTGAATTTGCCAAACTCTCTATTGATGCCTTAGATATACGCTTGGGCTATCAGTATTTTGAAGGCCAGGACATGAGCCGCTATAACCCTTCAAACCCTGCTTCCAATCAGTTAATCAGCACGGCTGGTGGGCATAAGCTTTCATTGGGCGCAAATGTTTCAGGGCAATTGCCGTCAGCTTGGTTAAAAAAATACGAGTCGCGGTTAATTGGCATTTATCGGCTGGACACCAATACTGTAGAAGATTTACAGGTTGAAACACAAGTGGATGTCAATGCTAAAACCCGCATTCGCGGCTCTTATGAATACTATAACCCCAACAGATTTGCGAACCCGACCTTTAGAGAGCAGTTTTACAGTCAACAGGGTTTTGGTAAACAGCAACTGCTAAGGGTTTCTGTGCATCACCAATGGCAGGATTATTTTACGGCCTTTCTGGGCGGCATCCACTCTGCACAAGTTACCGGTGATGATGGCTATGGCTTTAATGGCGGCATCAGTAGCCGCTATTTTCGCAATTATAATGTAAGTTTTGAAGTCGATCATTTGCACATCAATCAAGATAAAGCAACGGCGTTCTATTTGAAAAACGAATACTTTGTAAACTCCAGAAACAGCGTCATGCTGTCTTTAGCACTCAGAAACGAAGAAAAACAATTGAATGGCGAAAATTGGGCTAAAGGTGCCGAAGCGCGCTGGAACTATATGCTGAAAAATAATATTGTGCTGGGTGTAACCGCCAAATATATCTCAAACTCCCGCGATGGCTTGTCCGACGAATTTTTAGCGGCCGTGCAAGTCACTTACTATTTCGATAACTTTAAACCCAAAATAGAACAATGAAGCGACTAACCCTATTGTTGTGCTTGATCTGTTTTAGCAGCGGCGTTTTTGCTGCGGATATGCCGTCTTTAAAAGAAAAAACCTGGTGGGAAAAACGCAACGTGCGTGAAGATATTTATTATCCGCACAATATTCATAAGCAGTCGATGGAGCAAGAAGGCGATAGCTGTATGTTATGTCACACCTTTGCTAAGAATAAACTCACCGATAAAAAACAGCTTAAAGCGATTAATACCATCGCCAATGAAGGCTTAGAAAAAGTCTGCCACGATTGCCACCAAACTGATTTAAGAGCGCCGTGGCGTTGTGAAATCTGCCATAACGACAAGACCAAGATTTGGCCTGATGACCATAATTTTAACTATATTCCCAATCATGGCGAAGACGCGCGGCGTGATGAGAAGGTTTGCCGCACTTGTCATTTGGACGTGTCTTATTGCTCTGATTGTCATTTTAAACGTGATTTATCGGGGTCAAATTATCATCCGATGGGCTATCAAACCATGCACGGCATTGAGGCAAGAATTATGGCTTCCAATTGTGGACGTTGCCACAACAGCTTTTATTGTGATGATTGTCACCGGGATAAACGTTAATGTTTTTAAGCTTTCGCCATTCACTGTTCACTATTTTCACTTTATTGCTGCTGTGCTTGTCCCACCCAGCGTGGGCAGCGAATACCATTGATGTATCACTCGCTAAAAACAATCTCATACTCACGCCGATTCATGGCGGAAACGGCGCGGCGTGGGGGCGGGATCGCTGTAATAGCTGTCATATCATCAACAGTATCCACAAAGATGCCCCGCAAATTCGGGACATAGTCAAGAGTAAAGGCTATCCCTCGTGTGCTGGTTGTCATGGCACTAATGGCGTTGATTCAACCGTACGCGCTTGTGTGCTATGCCATAACGCCCAGGATTTACCCCAATCGCCGCTCATGAACGAGTCTAAAAATCATAATTTTGATACCAACACGGACGCAAGTTTAAGCGATAAAGACTGTCTTAGCTGTCATCTGGCGTCGGATATGGACGGTGATTTTGAAAATAATGTCGATCTCACCAAATTACCCGATCAAGCGGGCGTTGCTACGCCTTATGCTAAACAAACTGATTTTTGCCTGCGTTGCCACAACCAAAATCATCAACAGCCTGAGTTTAGAATTAAAAATACTGATCCCAATAATGCTCTAAGCGCATCGGAAGTGGATTTTTTAAGCATTGATGTCCACGGTGAACGCAATGGTTCCGGCACCACGGTATATAACGGTTTACGCAATGGTTACACCTACCAAAGCAGCGTCGATTGCACCGATTGCCATGCTATGCACAGCACCCATAATGATAAGTTGATTATTGGGGATTCCTCCGCTGGGGTTTTCCGACTGGATCAAGCGTTTAGAAACGCAAAACATCGGGTCAATGTCCGTCAGGATGATGATTCACAGCTTTGTGTGTTGTGCCATGTGATGAAAACCCCTATTGGACAAGCTGACAAAGATACCGGCAATGGTTTGGCGGGGGTGCATTTGACCGGTGCGGGCAGTAATTGCCGCGAGTGCCATGCGCATGGAAAAAACGAACAAGATTTAGCGGTTAACAACACCACCAATAACCGCATGAATGGTAATTTAATTTTAACGCCGACGCATGGCAAAAACGGTAATGGCACCGCGTGGGGAATTACCCAATGTGATGCTTGCCATTCGATCAGTTTAATTCATAAAGATGCACCCAACATTAAAGATATTGTGCTTAAAAAAGGCTATGCCACCTGTATGGGTTGCCACGGCAGCAACGGCACGGTTGCAGGCGCAAATAACACGTCCAATCCAAACGCCACAGGACAGGTTAACCCTGACGCGATCCCTAAATGCACGATTTGCCACAATGTCGTCGATTTACCGGTCAAGCCAGATTTAAACACCGCCAAAAATCACAGTTTCGTTGCCCGCAAAGAGCAACCCTTAAATGATGCGATGTGTATTGGCTGCCATGATGCCTCAGATATGAATGGACTATTTGAACTGAATAAAGATTTAACCCATTTTCCCAACAAAGCGGGACGGATAGTGGAGTACAACAACAGTTCCGAATTTTGTATCAGTTGTCATAACCTCGATCACCAACAACCTATCGCGCCGATCACCGGTGCATTAATTGAAAACTTTAGCGCACGGCATCCTTTGGTGGCAATGGAGATTAACTGGAGTTTCCTGGATGTGCACGGTAAGCGAAAAGGTTCTGGAGAACGCACTTATGCCGGTTTAAGGGCCGATATTTATAAATATAGCTCGTTAGTTGAATGCGTAGATTGCCATGTCATGCACGGGACGCATAACGATAAATTGATTATTGATAGCACCGCGAAAGGCGTTTTTAAATTCCCTGATTTTGCACGTAAAACGCCTTATTTAATTGATACGCCAAACGGTGATTATTCGCAGCTTTGCGTTACCTGCCACTCAATGAAAGACTTGGTAGAACAAGGCGCACAAAACACCGGTAACGGCATTTCAGGGGTGCATCAAGTCGGCACCGATTGTCGTGAATGCCACACCCACGGCATGGCGGCGCAGACGGGCTTATGAAGCAGGGTTTTATAATTGGGCTGTTGTGGCTATTTTGGATGATCAGTCCAGTCGCGCAATCGGCAGGAAAGCACGTAACCAGTATATCTGCGGCTAATGCCCCTGCCCTGCCGGAATTGCTGATCAACTGGAAACCTAAAAAAGGCGATCTGATCGACGGTAAACCTTACGAAGGTGACCTTGATGCCAACGGCCCTTGGGCTAAAACCAAACGTTTGCCGGAATTGCATCATTTAGTCGGCGTGGAACTGCTGAAAAGTATGCACCCACCCGCAGAAACCATGCCATTGGGTGATAAAAAAGAATTGGTGTGCAAAACCTGTCACGGCATTAAAAAAATTGAAGATTTACCGTTTGATAAAGTCGATAAAAAAGCTGACGATTTTCTGAAAGGCGGCCCTTATGAGCAATTGACCGATTTTTGCTATAACTGTCACGAAAAAAAAGACCATGAGCGCCCCAATATTCACGTCATGCTGGACAAGCAAGGCGAGCCAATAGAAAAAAATTGTAAGTATTGCCATAGCGAAGTGTTAAAGCGGGATCGGGCTTATAAACCAGCAGAATTGAAGCTCAGAATACCGCGTGAAACCTTGTGCTATGGCTGCCATTTAAAAACGCCACATCTGAATGCGTTTGAGCATCAAGTGAAACCGAGTAAAGAAAAGTTAAAGCAGTTGCAAGAATCGGTCAAAAATCTGGGCATTATTTTACCGCTCAGTGATAAAGGCGAAATCATGTGCGTGACCTGCCATTCACCGCATCCAAATGGGGTGTTGGATAAAAAATTGGCGGCATCGAAGCAAGTGCCGAACAATGATTTAAAAGAAGGCGTGACCTATAAAAAACATCCGTGGAGTGAGGTATACGCGGCGGATAAGCAAGCGCGGTTAGATGAGTTTAACGACAAAAATAAAACCCATTTGAGTGTGCAGTATGAGCGGATTTCAGCCGAAGTGTTGCTACGGTTGCCTGCTAAGGATGGTAAGTTGTGTGAGGCTTGCCATACGTTTACGGATCGGGCTTATTAAGGAAATCTCGTTTCTAAGCTCCGACTCTCGAAGTTACTCACAATTATTATAGCTGGTCGTCATTCCGGCATGGATGCCGGAATCCAGAGCTAGGGAAGGTATGTTTCCTATACCTCCTTGGCTTGAGTTAGGCTTGATACCAGTCCATAGATTCACGTCCATGTGACTGGATTCCGGCATCCATGCCGGAATGACGGGCTTCAGCGCGCTTGTGTAGCACGATGAGCGTAGCGCGTGGGAACGAGAAAAGACACTGAACAATGAAACAAAAAATGTCACATAACCGTGACCCTTGAAAAACTGTTAGGAGACTAGCCATGCAAGCCATCGACAAATTAAAAGCCATACCCTTCGTACAGAAATATCGGTACGGCATCATCCTACTTTCCGCCATGAGTTTTCTGGGGCCGTTGGCATTTTTGCCGCAACTGACGGGTAACAGTGACCTCTGCGGGCAACTGTGTATGCGCCGTTTTTATCTGTATTTTCCGGGGATGACTTTTGCTGATTTATGGACGCACATATCGGTGGCATATATCGGTGTGATTGCCTTTATGTTGATCATGCTCACTACGTTCTTTTTTGGGCGCATCTGGTGTTCGTTTTTATGTCCGGTTGGTGGCTTGGCGGAACTGGGCAGCCGCATGTTGAATGATCGCTGGAAAATAGAATTTCGCTCCTTGCCGCAAGTGCAGATTCGTTACGGCTATTTCGGTATTTATCTGGTATTAATGCCGATGCTGGGCATTAGCGCGTGTACTTTGTGCAATTTCATTACCATTCCGCGTCTGATCGAAGCCTTAAGTGGTGAGTATCGCGGCGTGGTGTATGTATTGTCGTCTGTGGGTTTAGTGAATTTAGGGCTATTGTTTATCTTAGGTTTTTTCGCCAGCAAAGGTCGCGCCTATTGCCAGTTCTTATGCCCGATTGGCGCGGCGGATGGCTTGATGAATCGCTTTGGCGCACGCTTTGGTTTTACCCATCATATTCGTGTGGCTAAAGAGCGTTGCACCGGCTGTAACGTCTGTGCGAGAGCGTGTATGTGCGGCGCGATTAAGATGGTCGATAAAGTCGCTACGGTTGAACAATTGTCCTGTATGTCTTGCCACGATTGTGTGGATGTGTGTGATTGGAATGCGATTGAATGGACGACCGCTTCACGCAATAAAGAACCTAAACGTATCAAAAAAGGCGTAGAGATTTTCCCCGAACCGACTTGGGCTTCTTTAAATATTATGCCGACACCGATGCCGCAACGGAATGGTATTGTCGGTAAAGTACATGTGGGAAGATTAGTGAATGGCTTGATTGTGTCATTTGTGATTGCGTTTGTGGCGACCACCAGTGCGATTCATTACTTTTCGTTATAAACGCCTGTTTTATCTATGGATGCCATGAAACATCGACTTTTTTATCGACCCGTTAATGCCTTAATACGCGGTATTTTTATGCTGCTATTGTTGAATGGCGCAGTCTTGGCAAACGAACGACAAAGCGACCCCGATGGTTGTTTGGTGTGTCATGCGTTGGAAGGTTTGCAATTTATAGATAAAAAAGGCGTGTTACGCATCGCGACGATTGATAAAACCGATTATTTCAGCTCGCTACATGGCAGTGTGCCGTGTACGGACTGTCATCAGATGAAAACCTATCCGCATGAAGTGAAAGAAGGCTTGGTGGATTGTTCCAGCGAATGCCATGTGAATGAGCCGTCTAAAGGGGAAAAGTTTAGTCATAAAGCGGTGGCAAAAGAGTTTCAAAAATCCACCCACGGCAACGGACGTATCAAAGATTTTGCAGGCGGTAATCGTCTCGAAGAAGACAGCGAACCAGATCCGTCTTGTCGGCGTTGCCACAGCAATACGCCGTACATCATTCCCTCGCAAATGGATAAGTTCAAAACTGAGATGAAACATGCCGATGCTGAATGTGGCAAATGCCATACCGGTGAAGTGTGGATGAATCAGTTTGGCGGGCATATTATGCGGCGCTTAGTGGGTTCACGCTGGAACAAAACCGACATCAATAAAAGCTGTAACCAATGCCACGGCGATCATGAGCGCATGGCGAAAGTGAAAATTGAAGATCCCGCGACCAGACAAGCGAATAATGCACCCTTGGTTGCAGGGCAAGGCATCAGTGACAGCAAACCGCAAAAAGATAAGCGCACTATGCCAGCCACCTATCGCTGGGTGCATTCGACTGAAAGTTATGAGCGTACCTTACATGGTCGATTCTTGGTCGTTGGGGAACAAAAAAGCGCGTCTTGTTTAGATTGCCATATTCATCGTGGTGAAGGTTTTAATGGGCATGGCATTCTAAAAGATGAAGA
The DNA here is from genome assembly GCA_013141155.1 of Methylococcaceae bacterium. Classification (GTDB taxonomy): domain Bacteria; phylum Pseudomonadota; class Gammaproteobacteria; order Methylococcales; family Methylomonadaceae; genus SXIZ01. The sequence continues at coordinate 10,120 of JABFRM010000177.1, forward strand.
CAAGCAAGCGTCCACGCATCCTGATAATTTGGGTAAAACCTGCGGTGCTGATGGTTGTCATAATTACGCCAAAAGCAGCCTGACCTCGGGCTTTGCGAAAACCGATGTGCATGATATTAATCAGGTGAAATTACCGGATATTAAGGCAATGATTGATCCTTCTAAACTAGGCAACGTCTGGCATTGGAGTTCGATTGTATTGATGCTGTTTGTGGCTGGGTTTGGTCTCGCGAGCATTTATTGGTTGATTGTGGAGTATCCAAAAACGAAGAAAACCGCGAGTAATATCATTGGTGATGAGCGTTTTGAAGAAGTGATGCTGGGGCGAAAATCTAAAAAAGCACCCCCTAAAGCACCACCTGCACCAGCCGCTAAAGCACCACCCGTAACAGCAGCCGTCGCGACAGATGAAGCTTCTAAAGCGGAAGCCCATAAACCTGTCGCAACTGTTGAGGAAGCAAAAACAGAAAATACGCCTAAAGCAGTCGTTGATGAAAAGCCCGTGGTAAAAAGTCCTGTTGATAGCACACCGCCAAAGGAGGGTGAAGATGGCTAAGCAAATGTTGCTATTTTTGGCGCTGATAATAATGCCCCTGTCCAGCGCACAGGCGGATACCGTGCCGTATTTGTTAGAGCAAATCCAAAAAGCCCAGCCCGATGCAGATGCGATTGAAAAAGCGAAAAAACAAGTGGCGGATCATCAAGACGTTAAGCTGCAAAAAATCAGCTTAGTGCCGTTTCACGTCCGTGAAAAAAATCCGATTAACGAATCGAAAGTGTATTGCACGGAATGTCATGGCGCACTGCCGCATCTTAAAAGCATACGCTCGCGGGCGTTTTTAAACATGCACACCGATTATGTGGCGTGTGAAACCTGCCACTTCAGACAGACGACCGCCAAGGATGGCGGAAGTGTCGCAATCGGTAGGGAACCTATGCGACCCAACACCACTTTGCATTATGGTTGGTACGATTACAATCAGGAAAAATTGATTACAGGGTCGCCTGAGTTGTTTCATTCGGGGCGCAAAAAAGACGATAAGCCTTGGGTGTCGCGCGATGGGCATTTAAAAATTGTGCCATTGCTCAATCAAGAACCGATTATCGCCACACGCAATCATCCGGCGGCAAAAGCGTTATATCAACAATGGAAAGATGCGGATAAGGAACGCAAAGGCGCGTTAAAAGCGCAATATCATCAACCGTTGCAAACCAAAGGCCCTGAATGCAGTGCTTGCCATAATGATTTGCAAAACGCGGTGGAAGCTACGGTGCACATTGAGGGAAAAACCGTACAAAAAATCACTAAGCCGCCGATGCTCGATTATACCGCGCTAGGTGCTACGCCCGCCCAGCAAACGGCGATACGCCAAAATACCATTGCGGACTTTTTCGGACATTATCAGCCAGAAAAAGAAGATAAAACCGCCGTAACAGAGACCACCACGCCCTACGACCCGACCAAAGAAGAGCGGATTCGTATTACTAATTTCTTAAAATAAACCATGATATTGTTTTTACAATCGCTCATTACCCTTCTATATTTAAGCTTTGCGGGTGGGGCGTGGGCTGATTCGATTCCAACCGCAGTGCGCCAACAAGCAATTAACGCTGGCTTTGAACAACCCACCGCGATGACGATGGACAAAGACGGGCGTATGTATGTGGTCGATGGCGGCAAAAATCGCATCGTCATCCTCAATGCTAATGGCAGTTATACGGCAGAGATTAGAGGCGGCTCGCCTGGCCTCTTTTTGCCGATGGACATTGCCTTGGAAAATGAGCGTATCGCCGTGGCGGATTCTGGCAATAAACGCATCGTGATTTTTGATTTACAAGGTAACTTCATTAAAGAAATCCGCCCTGAATTTGTCAAGCAACCCAAGCGCGATTATGCCGATCCGAGGCCAGTAGCCGTGTTTATCCAAGATAAAATCTTATACTGGAGCGATCAAGCCAATCACCAAGTTTGTTATTTACCCCTAGAGGCTGAAGAAGGCACGAATGCTGATTGTTTTGGTCAGCGTGGCGAAACCGAAGGTAACTTTCAATATCCATTTCAAATCACCAGCGATAAAAGCGGCTATCTGCATATCGTGGATGTCATCAACGCGCGGGTACAAGTATTCAGTAAAAAAGGGCAGTTTTTCTCACAGATTTCGCGTTTTGGTGTCAATGACAATGAGCTGTATCGTCCGAATGGCGTGGCGATTGATGATACGGATACCGTGTATATCGGCGATAATTATTTTGGCACGATTTCGATGTTTAAGGGCGGCAAGTTTTTGGGTAAATTGCAGGATGCCCAAGGCAAGACCCTGAAGTTTAACAGCCCCGCTGGCTTGTATTGGCGTGACCAGCAACTGTATGTGGTCGATACGCCAACGCACACGGTTTTTCGTTTAAGTCTTAAAAATCAAACGATGAAAAGTGCGGCTGAAAAGCCAAAGGCACGCATAGAAATGTCGCAAAAAAATTGCGTCATCTGTCATCTGGATTGGACAGATGAACCGGTAAGCGGCGCATCAGCACGCACGACCGCCAGGGATGGTGGAAGTGTCGCAATCGGTAGGGAATCGATGCGACAAAAAGACGTGATGGCAGTCGCCTCCAGCAAGATGTGCTATAGCTGTCATAACGGTGTAATCATGGATTCGCGGATGATTATTAATCACGGTTTTCAACATCCTACGGTGGATGATAAAGAAAAAGATAAAATCACCCTCAAGCACATGGATGAGCGTAAAGATAAAATGCCCGATGTATTTCCCTTGACCGAAAACAAGGAAATGCGCTGCACCACTTGCCATACGCCGCACAGTGCCGCTGATAAACACGAAACCTTGCACCTTGAGAATAAAAATTCGTGGATGCGCGTAACGGCTCATGATGGTGATTTATGTGAGCGTTGCCATGAATCCAAAATAAAAGGCTCAAGGGAGTTAGATGCTAAAAAACGCGGCTTTAATCATCCATTAGCCATTATTTTTGATGTGACGGATAAAAATAAAAATCCAGCTTATGTAAAGGAAGAAAAACTGGCGAAAGGTTTACCAGAAGCCTTAAAGAAATTGTCGGCCACCTTGGACAGCCGCAAACGCTTGATTTGCCAAAGTTGCCACCAAGTGCATGGCGGTGAGGACAATGAGTTGCTGGCGGTGAGTCAAAAGCACAGTGGTTTGTGCGTGCAATGTCATGATACGAAGGATTCCAAAGACAAAAAAGAGGCGCATCATAAAGGCATTCATCCGGTGCATGAAAAGCTGAAAAAACCAGTCGAACGCAAAGATGAAAAAATCACGGTAGTGGAATGTGATAGCTGTCACAAAGTCCATACTGGCAGCCAAGGCACAGCGTTATTACCGAACAATATCAAAGGTTCTGATGATCTTTGCGTTGATTGCCATAAACGCCAATATGCTAAAGATAAAAAAGATGCCCATGCTAAAGGCGTGCATCCGGTTAATTTCAAATTAAAAGAGACAGAGACCCTTGAGTTCCGCACTGCCATAAAAGACGGCGAACCGATGCGACCTTTGAAGGTGAAGGAAATCACCTGTAGTACTTGCCATGCGGTGCATGAGGGCAGTGCTGACAGTGCGGCCTTGGTAAAATTGCCCAATGGCATGAAAAAAGTGGATGAATTTTGCGCGGATTGCCATAAACGCCAAAACGCCAAAGATAAAGATGATGCACGGCTTAAAGGTGTGCATCCGGTGAATTTTAAACTGAAAGAGCCGCTTAAATTTGGCAAAGAAAAAATCCATGAACTCACCTGCACCACCTGCCATTCGGTGCATGATGGCGGCAGTCCGAATACTGCGGCGTTGGTGAATCAAGTTAAAACCACCGAAGCAATTTGTGTGGATTGCCATAAGCGCCAACATGCTGGCGAAAAGGATGATGCATTGCCCAAAGGCTTGCACCCCACCAAGGGCAAGCTAGATGAACCCGTTAAAATCAATAAGGAAGAGGTTAAAAAACTCGGCTGCTTAAGTTGCCACTCGATGCATAAAGGCTTAAAAGCAACGCCCGCATTGCTTGAACCTTATAAAAATGGCGAACTATGCGAAAACTGTCACGCGCAAAAACAAGCCGTGGTTGGCACAGATCATGATTTACGCAACACGGCTAAAGACAAAAAAAATCATTATGAGCAATTGCCCAGTGAATCTGGTGTGTGCGGGTCGTGTCATAGTATGCACCAGCACAAAGGTACAGCAGAGCAAACCGTTAAACAACTGCATTTAAACGCGGTTGAATCGGTGGGTAATTTATTATCTACCGCCAGTTTTGATAACGGCAAGCCGGTTAAGCGCGATGTGATTAGCTTTAAAGAAGATCAGTTGTGCCTCAACTGCCATCAAAAAGACGGCGTGGCGACCAAAAAAACCATCAACCACTTTGGGCATCCCAGCAAAAACATCATTTTGCAATCAGATAAAAAAATCATGCCGTTGCTGGACAGTCATGAAAAAGTGCAAGAATTTGGCGCGATAGCGTGTATCACCTGCCATGATCCGCACGCTTGGAAGCCGTTGGAAAAAAAAGCCAAAGTGGTGTTATCGACCAATAAAGAGAATGTCGAAGGTACGATGCTCAACAGCTTCTTGCGCCATAAAGTAGTGAAAGGCACATTTTGCGTGAGCTGTCATGGTTTGGAGGCGTTGCCGAAATACAAGTATTACCATGATGGTAAATTGGTGCGCGATATTGGCGTGGATTATTTGAAGTAACCACCTTACTCGTCCTTAAAATGACTGCCGAATCTTCAGGCATGCGTATCTCCACAACTTGCTTTCGTTCCCAAGCTGAAACTTGGGAACAAGAATAACATTATGTTTGATCAACCATTTCCTTATATCTTTAACCACACC
>JABFRM010000015.1 GCA_013141155.1 Methylococcaceae bacterium
CCGTTGGCATCATTGACCATGGAATAAGCATTGTCATCGGCTAATCCGCCAATTGTTTTTGCCCATTGGAAATTGCCATTGGTATCTAATTTTGAAAGAAAAACATCATTGGGAGCCGCCCAGCCACCGCCATAATTTGACACAATAGTGTATGTGGCCGTTGGGCTTGGGTCGAAATCGAATTGCCCTTTATAATTACCGCCAATATACACATTGTTTGCAGCATCTAACGAAAGGAAGGGATACCATATTTTGGTACTGCCCACATAAATACCAGACCCCGCATATTGTTTTGCCCAGATAGTGTTGCCATTGGCATCTAATTTCAATACAAAAGCATCTTGGCTATGATCGTTTACGGTTACACCATCAGCCGATAAAAAAAGATGGGTAGATAATTGATTGATGCCATCAAAAGTCGCCTTTCCGTCAAAAAAACCGGCGACATAAATATTCGCAGCGGTATCCACTGCAATTGAATTGCCCATAGCCGTGCGGTCATCGCCATACGTTTTTGCCCAAATAAAGCCGCCATCGCTGTTCAGCTTTAACACAAAAGCATCGGCAAAACCAAAGCCAGAAGCTAATTGGGTAACGCCTGCATCGGGGTCAAAGTCTACGATGCCATAATATTTCCCAGTCAGCACGATATTGTTATTTGCATCTATGGCTATGCCATTACAAAAAAGATGATCCATTGTTCCTGCGCTGGAACTGATTTGTTTTGCCCAAATGAAATTTCCGCTGGGGTCAAACTTGGTGATATAAAAATCTTCATTGCTACCTCCCTTTGAGGTCAAGCTGAAAGTGGCGTTGGGATCAGGGTTAAAATCTCCCGTTCCTTGAAATGAGCCTGCCGTATAAACATTACCTTGGGCATCAAAAGCAATAGTTTTGTTGCGCGAGGCGTTGGTGCCGTTAATGCCGTGTTGTTTTGCCCAGTTTAATGTCAGGTCTTGGGCGTTGACCGTTTCAGTGTTGCCCATTAGGGCGGCAGAGATTACCAATGCCGAAAATATTGATGTTTTCATAGCTATTTCCTTAGAATGTTTAAAACAATTACTGCCTCATCTTAAGAGGTATCGAATAAATACAAAAATAACCCCTCAAGTGGTATAGAGCATTTATCATGCCATCATAGTAAAGCATTGAATATAAAGAAATTTATATTTTTCAAGGCGAAAAAAAGCATACCAAACTTGCAGTAACTGCAAGTTTGGTATGTAAATTTGGTAGGATTTATATTGATTGACTGTTAACTAATCCACAAATAGGTGAATTAAAGGCAGGGTATTTACGGTTTTATAGTCTGGGTATAACACCCAATGTATAAATATGGTGGGCAGAAAAATAGGCCGCTACAAAATTGTCCTGCGGGCGGAAACTCCTTGGTGAAGTTTCCGCCTAATAGACTTACGGTAAAGTTTTAACGCTTAGCGTGTTGCTGTAAGCTGATTTACCCGTAGTGTTAGAGGCACTAACGCGATAGCTATAGGCAGTGTTACGTTTTAATCCTGCATTAGCATAAGTTGTAACATTAGCGCTAACACTGGCAATTTGGCTGAAGTTAGTGCAATTTGAACCTTTACAGCGTTCGATCAGGTAATTTTGCTCATTAGTAGCATTATCAATCCACGATAAAACCACTTGGTTGGTGGTTTGGGCAACACTGGCAAGATTGCTGGGTGCAATCGGAGCCACATTAATCACTGGCGCTGAAGTGCTGACAGCCGCGGTATTGGAATAAGCCGAATCGCCTGCTGCCCCATGCGCCCGTACCCGATAGTTGTAGGTGGGTGCAGGGATCGCTGGCGTATTTCCCGTGAGATTTGCCGCTGTTGAGGCAATAGGGGGTAATGCGGCATCGCTATAGCTCGTAACATTTGCAGCTAACGAAGCAATCTGCGTAAAGTTGGTGCAGCCTATACCTTCGCAACGTTCTATATATTGTGCGCTTTCGTTATTGGCGTTGTCTGTCCAAGTGAGATTGATTTGAGTGCTGGACACAGCGACTGCCGTAAGGTTAGAGGGCGCAACAGGTATGGCAAGTGGTGGTAATGTTGACGGCGTGAGTAGCACAGAGTGAGCCCCTGCTACGGCATCTATCGCGTTGGCCAATATCAACCCAGCATCGCTCACCTTGAATGCAGAGGTAAGGTTCCAGCCTGCTGGCAAACCGATTACCAAAGTATTCAGGTTGGTTAGACCGCCACTTGCTGCATCGCCCACCACAGCATTGCTTCCCGCCGTAGAGGATTCATATCCTACAACCTGTCCGCTGGCATTGATGTCAGACAGTGACCCCATTTTGTTGGGTGTGGCAACATCCCGATAGCTGTTGAGGGCGGTGTTCCAAATCACCGGATGATGTTGCGGGAAACCACAGCCTTTTCCTCTGACACCTACCGACATTGCAACGGTATAGTCTCCGACAGCCATGCCATTATCGTTGATGCTATATGCAGCGCTTGTTTGTTCGCAGGAAGTCAGGGGGTTATGTGCAGGCATACCACTGGTTTGATTGAGATCTTTTAGGCCATTGGGTGTGGAAATAAATGCGCGGCTAGTTTCGTGTTGGACATAGAGTACAAATGTCGGGGCGCTGGTGCCAACCACTTGACCGCTCGCGTTTATGCTGTAACCGATAGTAAAGTCTTTGGTCATCGGATTGCCGTCGCCCAACGAGCCGATTGATTTAAATTCACCCCCTTGCGTACTGCCAATAAAGGTGGTGTAAAACTGTGAGTTGTAATATGGATTCAGCAACCCGACATTATGGGTGACAACCAGCACCTGTCCGCTATCATTTATTGCGCGTGCGTCCGTAGGAATGGTTCTTGTGATTTGGATGTAAGGATCGGCAGTTGAGTAGGCTGGGTTGTAAGTCGGGAGGCCAAGATCAATGCTGCTGCCATTTGCATTGAGTACAAAAATATTGCCACTATATCCCATCGGTTGCGTAATTCCTGATGTATAGCCACTTAGCATTTGTGCCGTGCCGACGATCTGACCACTTGCATTCATACCAGCAGGTGAACCAAAAGTACCACCACCTACAGCAATTTGGGTATTAGTAAAGCTACCCGTTGTGGGATTATATAGCCGCGGAATGGCTGTGGAGTAAGGGAGAATAGTAGAATACCCAGGAATGGCATAAGTACTGGTGACTACCGACGTTGAGCCTAAAAGCTGTCCATTGGCAGTGAAATCAACTGCTGCGAAGGTGGGATCAACAGTGCTGAGATCAGTCATGGTATAGCTGGTTGCAGCTAAGGCCGGCACGCCGAAACCCGCCAATGCCATGCCCAGTGCCAACGTGCGTAAGCTTGGATTAAACGGCTTGGTTTTAGCATCGGGCTGATACCTTGAACTGGAAAAATTTAGTGGTTTCATGGTCCTTTCCTGTAGTTTTAAAAAAATTATTGTTACATTGGCCTAAGGGGGGTTTGAAGTGATCCAAAAACAGTCCTTCATGGGTATAAAGCATTAATCATGCCAGCAAATTAAGGTATTGAATATCAAGTAATTCATGTTTTTTAGGGTGAAAAAAGTCATACCAAAATTGCAGTGACTGCAATTTTTGTCTGTAAATTTGGTAGGACTTAGTTAGAGGTCCCCTTTAAAACCGGTATTTTTTTGTGCCTGAATTATGTTGGCGATTGTTTGCTGAACTTGATGTTTTTGGGCAGGACTTTCGGAAATTCAGTTTGCATGGATATACTCGTGTGGCACTATAGCGCCGGGTAGGATTTTGGGTTGCGACCTTTTGATTTAATTATAATTATATCAATTGGTTATGTATAAATGTATCCTATGCGGGCAGTAATATAAAACTCAATCGTACCCCGCCCATTCCATTATTACAGCGATGGTCGGTTGAGCGCATCATTATCTTGTTGAATTGGTTAAATATCGTTCGCCAGTTGCTCAGCATAACCGATATAGTTACGTGGAGTTAGAGTCAATAAATTCGCTTTAGCAGTTTCAGGAATATCTAATTGCTGAATAAAGACACGCAATTGTTCTTGAGTAATACGATTACCACGAGTGAGTTCTTTTAATTTCTCGTACGGTTTTTCAACCCCATAGCGTCGCATCACTGTTTGTATTGGCTCAGCCAACACTTCCCAGTTAGCATCCAAATCTGCATCAATCATTGCTGCATTCAGTTGTAATTTGGAGAGTCCTTTTAAGGTTGCTTGGATCGCAATACTGGTATGCGCAATGCCAACGCCGATATTTCTCAGGACAGTGGAATCGGTTAAATCGCGTTGCCATCTGGAGATCGGTAATTTTTCAGCCATGAAGTTTAATAGTGCATTCGCGATGCCTAGATTACCTTCGGAATTTTCAAAATCTATGGGATTGACTTTATGGGGCATGGTTGATGAACCCACTTCTCCAGCAATGGTTTTTTGCCGAAAATAGCCTAATGAAATATAACTCCAGATGTCTCGGTCAAAATCCAGCAATACGGTATTAAACCGTGCTAAGGTGTGGAAATATTCGGCAATATAATCATGTGGTTCAATTTGAATGGTGTAGGCGTTCCAATTTAAGCCTAACGATTCAACAAAGTTTTTGGCAAAAATAGCCCAGTCCACATCCGGGTATGCGACACAATGGGCATTATAATTACCCACGGCACCATTGATTTTGCCGAGTAGCTCTACCGATTCGAGTTGATTTTTTTGACGCGACATGCGGGCGACAACATTAGCAAATTCTTTGCCGGTCGTGGTTGGTGTTGCTGCTTGTCCATGTGTGCGAGAAAGCATGGGTTGGCCGGCGGTTTCCAAGGCAATTTTTTTTATTGCTGCTATACAATCGGTTATTTGTCCAATAATCACCGCACGTCCTTCTTTGAGCATTAAAGCATAAGCTAAATTGTTAATATCCTCAGAAGTGCAGGCAAAATGAATAAATTCACTGACTTTTTCTAATTCTGTGTTCCCCGTAATTTTTTCTTTCAGTAAATATTCCACGGCTTTAACATCATGATTGGTGGTTTTTTCTATGGCTTTAACGCGTAAGGCATCAGCTTCTGAAAAGTTGTCCACTAAGGCATTTAGCGTTTGTTGGGCAGCGGCAGTAAACGCCGGTACTTCAGCAATATTAGGATGTGCTGCCAATGCTTGTAGCCAGCGTACTTCAACCATTACACGGAATCGGATCAGCCCGTATTCACTGAAAATGCCCCGTAAAGCATCAACTTTTTCAGCATATCGTCCATCAATGGGTGAAAGTGCGGCGAGTGCAAAATGAGTCATGAATATCCTGTTAATTTAAAAATAAGCCAGTGAGGGTTGCTTAATATGATAGCAAATATGTACGCTGTTGATAACCTTAAGCAGGTTTACGCGGTAAGCGTCGACGTTGGGCTAAAAAACCTGCTTTTTCTAAAAAGAGGCGTAGTTTTGTTGCTTTAATTCCGTCTTAACAATCTGCAAAGCGGTTGTCATTAGCGTTGCTTGTGCTGTGATCAGATGATGCGCATCTATTTCTTTGCGCAACCAAGTAAATTGACGTTTAGCTAATTGCCGAGTTGCTGCAATGGCTTTTTCGGTCATGCCGATATAGTCGTCATCGCCTTTCAAGTAGTGCCAGATTTGCCGATAACCCACCGCCCGCATTGAGGGTAAATTTTCGTGTAAATCACCCCGTTGAAATAAAGTGCGTACCTCTTCAATAAGCCCTTGTGCCAACATGTCACGAAAACGCTGGGCGATAGTGTCATGCAATATTTTTCGATCTTCCGGAGCAATGACAAATTTAATGCGTTGAAACGGAAATTCAACAACTTCGGTTTGCTGAATAAAATTCGTTAAGGATCGACCAGTTAATATGTAAACTTCCAGTGCCCGTTGTACCCGTTGCGGATCATTAGGATGGATGCGTGCGGCGGAGACGGGATCAATAATGGCTAGGCGTTGGTGCATGGCGGTTTTGCCTAAATGATCAAAATCTGCGTTCAATTGCAAACGAAGCGCTGTATCGGCTGCTGGCAGTATTGCAAGACCATGATTCAATGCGTTAAAATAAAGCATTGTTCCGCCCACTAGCATCGGCAGTTTACCTCGAGCGGTAATGTCGTTCATTAAATTTAGGGCTAAGGTTCTAAACTGTCCAGTAGAAAAAGCTTCAATAGGATCAAGAATATCCAGCAAATGATGGATAATTCCACCTTGTTCATTTAGCGTGGGTTTTGCGGTACCAATATTCATGCCGCGATACACCAGTGCTGAATCGACACTGATAATTTCTGCATTTAATTCTTGGGCTAACTGCACTGCTAAATTACTCTTGCCGGAAGCGGTAGGTCCCATTATAAAAACTGCGGGTGGTTTGCTGGAGGCTGACTGAGTCATGGGGTATGAGGAAGGGTAAATGACGAGCATTGCTTTAAGCTTAAGTGTCGCATGATTACAGCTTCGCAGTAGCCAGTCAATCTAATTTCGTTTTTACGCGTATTGTGTACTTAAATCAAGCGCAGTTAAAATATTGCGAATAGGCCTGTAGATACTCATGCCTATAGATGGAACGACCTACTTTGATGAGGGTTAAATTCTTTGCTGTGCATGCTTCAGCGCTTGGCTACATTTATTAGTTCAATAGGTTATTTAATAAGATAATTATATTGCCCAGTATTCATAGCCCATATAGTGCCCAACCTAGACCAATTAAAAATTGGATTGCGCGTTAAAATTCTAATAACTTCATAGTATTGTCGGATTTTTTCATCTTGGATCATATTGCGATTGTTAATAATAGATTCGGCATATCCTTCAGGAATATTTCGATGGAAGTGCCCAGATTTCCACTGTGCTATATTTTCCGGTTTAATAGCCGGTAACTTTGACAACAAAGGATCGCTAAGCCCTACTTTATCAATTATATACAGCTCATGTCCCGCAGCGAAACCAAAGTATCCAATAGGCTCCGCGCCACCAGGCCCTCCAATATATAACTTTTGCGACAGCTTTTTAACGCGCTCCCCTTCATGATACCAAGCATGATCAGGCATTTGCTTACCTGGGCGCCAATTAACAAGTGCCGCGCCTTCATTGACCACAAACCACTTGGTATCAATATAACTACTATTTTGATGATAGGGATGATACAGCGAAGATCCAAACTTAACGGCCGAAATTGGATGCCAAATAATATACATTGATACCATCACACCTATAAACCAGCCAATGCGCTGATTGTTCAGCAACGTTACCAATAACACCGTTGCCATAAAAAAAGGCACCGCAAAAAATCGCCCGCTCATGTGCGTTGCTGAAGCCGCCGAGAGAACAACAAAGGTCATATAAAGCAAAATGCCCATAAAAATAGTTAAATTTTGTGGCGTTCTTTCCTTGATCAGCAATCCTGCGCAGCCTGCTAAAATAAAATGGCTGCTCATATCCCATGAGACACTGTTCATTAAATAATCCACACCCCGTTGGGCTATCCAAAAAAAAGAAAAGCCTGTCGCGAGGTTTTTTGCATAAGCGGTATTGGGAAATGGAAGGCCATAATAAATAAACGAAAATAATTCCCAAATGATTGCAGGACTGAATGCAAATAGTAGCCTGAATATCAATCGCCAAGAAAAACTAGCCCGTAAATACCAAAGCAAATACAGCAAGGCTGGGACGTATAATAAAATAGTGTCGAGTCGATTAACAAAAGCTAAAGAAGCCAGAAAAAATAAGGTACTGATGGCTTTTATAGCATTTTCAGCATTTGGCGAAGGGAGCGAAGAAAACTTAACTAAAAACACTGCCGCAATAAAATAGGACAGACAATTTTCAAGCCCTGATGAGGCATAATCAATAAACGCCTTGGAAGAGATTAACAACAGTAATAGTAACGGTATCTTCCACATTGATGCTTGAAAACCTTGCGTAACTGCTGCACTGACAACAAAAATGGCGGCCAAAGTCAATATAATCGACAACACAATCGCGGTGAAAAAGAATTCAGAGGTTATGCTATAAAAAAACGACATCACAAACATCCACAGCGGATGGGTGAAAACTTGGACACGCTCACCAGGATTCCAAATCAATCCGCGTCCATTGACAAAATTATCAACAGTTCGAAACGTAATGTAGGCATCATCGACAACCCAAGCATTCAAAATTAAAACATACAGCAATAATAATAGGGTTAAACTAATTATTGCTTTCTTATGAGTATTTTGGATATAAAGATAAGATTTAAAAATAGTTTTCATTAGCGGTTGTAATGTTGAGCAGCGTCTTTACGGAATGAATGTCAATGAAGAACCGCGAGTGTTGAAGTTTTTTGATGATGGTGCTATTTCGCTTTAAATCAGCAATTTAGCACATCTTATCATTTTTCGTTGAATGAATTAAAGGGGCGGGCTTTCAGGTAAGGAATGGTAATTTAATAACATGCCCAAGCTACAGACAGCATATTCAACGGGGAACTGCTTAATGTATTGATTAATTACCTAGATAATTTTGCAATACCCACCGCCGCCCGCAGTTGCTGTATAAAAGGCACACTTAAGGCGCGTGCTTTTTGTGCGCCTTTTTGTAGTTCTGCTTCAATATGTTCCGGTGTTTGCATGAGCGCTTCATAACGTTCCCGCGCTGGGGCGATGTGCTGATTAATATATTCAAATAAGTTATTTTTCATTTCACCCCAAGCAATACCGGCGGCATAGTGCTGGCGAATAATTTCCACTTCGGCAGGGGTTGCAAACGCTTGATAAATGCTGAACAACGTACAGCTTTCAGGATCTTTAGGCTCACCTGGCAATAATGAATTGGTGACAATTTTATTGATTAATTTTTTGAGTTTTTTTTCAGGCTCAAATAACGGGATGGTGTTATGGTAACTTTTACTCATTTTACGCCCATCCAAACCGGCTAAAGTCGCGCCATTAACCTCGACTAATGCCTCTGGCAGCACAAAATGTTCACCGTAAATGTGATTAAAGCGCGCCGCAATATCCCTTGCCATTTCAATATGTTGAATCTGGTCTTTACCTACCGGCACTTTCTGCGCCTTAAACAATAAAATATCCGCTGCCATCAATACTGGATAACTAAATAAGCCCATAGTAATGCCTTTGTCGGCATCGGCGCTTTGATCTTGCTCGTTCTCCGCAACGGCGGCTTTGTAGGCATGGGCGCGATTCATCAGTCCTTTTGCCGCCACACAGCTCAGCATCCAATTTAGCTCTAAAATTTCCGGTACATCCGATTGCCGATAAAAAACCGCATTGGTGGTATCAAGACCTAATGCTAACCAAGTCGCCGCAATTTCAAGGCTAGATTGCCTGACCCGCTCTGGTTCCTGGCATTTGATTAAGGCATGGTAATCAGCCAAAAAATAAAAGGGGGTAACATTGGGGTCTTTACTGGCTAAGATAGCGGGTCGAATAGCCCCGACATAATTGCCTAAATGCGGCGTACCGGTAGTGGTGATGCCGGTTAATACAGGTGCTTTATTCATTGCTAAGTCTCGCTAACTGCGGTCTAAGGGGAAGTTACCTAAATTGGAACGCAATTATTACATGATTTAAGCTGAATAATTAGGGCAAACATTAAAAATGCACCACACTTTGTTATAAATCGCCATCTGGAAAGCTGCATGTACTCGTTGACTGTTGTCGGTTTGCAAAAGTTTAGGAATTAGCCAAGCGCTGTTAAATTGCGTCGCAGACCTTATTTCTTGCTCGTGATTTCAAGAGACAAAAAACAGTTTTAGCGGTTTAAATTAATTCATCTATTACCACACATTCATCAGCGGTCAATTCAAAATCGAAGATCGCCAAATCTTCCTGCATGTGTTTTGTAGACGTAGTACCCGTTAAAGGAACAATATTCTGTTGGCTTAAATACCGAAAAAATATCTGGGCGACACTACGACAGTATTTGGTTGCCAAATTTTGCAGCTTGGCATCCGCCAAAATATTGGGGTTTGCAGTCAACGTCCAGAAACTTTGATAAATGACGTGATGTTGGTGGCAAAAATCGCGTAGCGCGTGGTCGTATTGGGTATCGGCATAGAAACGGTTCTGAATTACTGCCGGTTTGATTTTTGCACTTTGATACAAAGATACAAACTGCGCCAGATCATAGCAATTACTAAGACCTAACTGCTTGACATCACCGCTATTAAAAATTCGTTCCATCGCCTGCCAAACTTCCAAGGTGTGCTGTGGGTTTGCCAACGGGGAATGCAGCACCAGACAATCCAGATAAGTGGTTTGCAAATTGCTGAGCGATACTTGGAAGGATTGCGCCACTTGATCACTGAGATTGGCCTTGGGGTCATAAGGCACTTGTAGCGGGTCATGACCATTCAATGCTGTGAATTTACTTTGCAGGTAAAGATCGCTTCGGTCTAAACCCTTTGTTAAACAAGCGGCAACACCTGCGCCCACGCCCGCTTCGTGGTAATGCTTTGGTTGGCAAGCTGTATCAATGCCTCTAAAGCCAAGGGTGATGGCTTGCTCCACCAGTGCCGCCGTGCGTGCTTGTTTCCAGGCGGTGCCGTAAATTATCTTTGGCAGTCGCACACCGTAAGCCGAGATTAAAAAGTCATTTGAGTACATTTGTTTCCCAATTTAAGCAATACTAATAATCTTAAAAAACTGAAGTGGTTTCAGTCATCCTCGGTGGCTCTTTCAATTCAGGCCACATCAGTCAAAATCCCGAATCAATGAAGACGTTTTAAGTGTAATGGAATGAGTGTTTAAAATCGATGCAATAATTCACAATACTTTAAGGGTCGTTAAAAAAATAGCGTACATAATATGGGACATTGTCCTGATTGATATGGATGAGACTGTTTGATCTTGAGCTATAATCCCGACTTTAATCTACATGCCATTGGACGTATGCCGCCTTTCGAGGCTATACTCAATTTTTACAAGAAAATGACAAATATTTTACCATTAACCTAAGCCGGTTAATTATGGGACTAAGTCAATAGGTATTTTATACAGTTACTGTTTTCCTTAGGGAGGCAGAATTCATAAAAGCACCCTTTAATATATCGTTCCCACGCGGAGCATGGGAACGATGGTGGTATGTTTATAATTACCTTATCCCTTAAACGATCCCATCAATAGATAAACACTATGAAAACAGAAGCCCCTTATATCTTGGTTGTTGATGATGAACCCGATATTCGACAATTAGTTTCGGAAATATTAGAAGATGAAGGCTATGCCGTCGCGGTCGCTGAAAATGCCCTGAGCGCTAAGGTCCTTAAAGAAAATCGGCGTCCTGATTTAATCTTGCTGGACATTTGGATGCCAGATACCGACGGCATTACCTTGTTGAAAAGTTGGGTTGCTGACGACAAATCGCTTTGTCCGGTAGTGATGATGTCGGGACATGGTTCTGTAGAAACTGCTGTTGAAGCCACTCGTTTGGGTGCGTATGATTTTCTGGAAAAACCACTGTCTTTGGCAAAGCTGTTGCTGGTTGTTAAGCGTGCATTGGAAGCGGGGCAGTTGAAAAATGAAAATGCCGGTTTGCGCATGCAGTTAGGCGTAGATGTTGAGCCGGTTGGTAAAAGTATTGCCGTGGAGCGCATCAAAGAACAGTTGCGGCGTTTGGCGCAGCATGACGCCCGGCTGTTATTGGTGGGGGAGGCGGGTGCTGGTAAAGAAATGTATGCACGGTATTTACATAATCAAAGTGCGCATCGTCAAGGGCCGTTTGTAGATGTGGCTGTCGGTAGCATTGCACCGGAAAATTCTGCTGTAGAATTTTTTGGTAAAGAAGATGGTGGCAAAATCTATCAAGGGCTTTTGGAGCAGGCACACGGCGGCACCTTATTTTTAGGTGAAGTTATCGGTATGGATACTGAGACACAAAAGCGTTTACTTAGCGCCTTGGAATCCAGTTCATTTTTACGCGTGGGCGGGAGCGAAGCAGTACGCGTAGATTTTCGGGTGATTGCTTCAACTCGAGTGCGTTTGGAAGAGGAAGTCAAAGCGGGGCGGTTCCGTCAGGATTTGTTTTATCTGCTTAATGAAGTGGGCTTGGAGATTATACCGTTACGGGAACACAGCGAAGATATTCCCGCTTTGCTTAGTTTTTATGTGGATTTTTTTGTTAATCAGGAGAAATTGCCGTTTAGACGTTTTTCCATGGCAGCACAGAATTTTTTGCGTAACTATCCTTGGCCGGGTAATGTGAGAGAGCTTAAAAATCTTGTGCAACGTCTGATGATATTGGGTGTGGGTAATGATATTGAGCTGGATGAAGTCAAAACTGCGTTAGGCTCAGTTGCGCAGAACACCCGTGATTTGTCGGCTATCCCAGAGTTTTTTAATAAACCCCTAAAAGAAGCTCGGGAACATTTTGAAAAAGCCTATTTGGAATACCATTTCGATAAAGCGGGCGGCAGTGTTGCTAAATTAGCCGATGCCATTGGCATGGAACGTACGCATTTGTACCGCAAATTGCATTCGCTGAATATTAAATTGTAAGCAATTTAAGATGGATTGCATCTGCATTAAAACAACGCCCAAACTGGTTTGATGATTTCTGGTAGTGGTTTTAGTCGCCCCAGCTCCACCCACTGATTGGCGGGGCTGTGAAAATCAGACCCTACCGAGCCGTAGAGGCCGTAGCGTTTAATATACTGGCTGGTGAGCGTTATTTCTTCCGGTGAGCTTCGTCCGGTAATTACTTCAATACCTTGCCCGCCGCTTTCCTTAAAAGCGCTGAGTAGGCGATTCATCCAGTTAGCCGATAATTTGTAACGCATCGGATGCGCCAATACCGCAACACCTCCTGCTGCCGTAATCCAATTTAGGGTATCGTTTAGACTGGCCCAAGTAGTCGATACATAAGCGGGTTTGCCTTGTCCGAGGTAGCGGTCAAAGGCCTCCTGTTGTGTTGACACATGGTTTTGTTGGAGCAAAAAATCTGCGAAATGACTACGGGTGATCATGCCTTTTCCGGCGGCCAGGGTAACGGCTTCGTAAGCCCCTGGGATGCGTTTTTTTTCAAGCTTAAAGGCAATTTTTTGGGCGCGCTCGCTGCGGATCGCTTGTAAGTGCGCAATACCGGTTTTGAGGGATACGTGTTCAGGATTAATGTTGAGGCCAACGATATGTAAGCAGTGGTTTTCCCAAGTGGTGGATATTTCGATGCCGTTAATTAATTGAATGCCGTTAAGCGCTGCTGCTTGTTTGGCTTCATCGAGGCCTTGGATGGTGTCGTGATCGGTCAGCGCCAGTGCGGTGACCCCTTGTTGTTGTGCCCGCACAACTAATTCGCTGGGAGATAAGGCGCCATCGGAGGCGGTAGAGTGACTGTGTAGGTCGTATCGTTCAATCATAAGTTAAGTTTAAAAGTGGGGGTGTTTTAAAAATCGCCCCTAACCCCGTTTGTTTAAAGCGAGGGAACTGAATGGTTGCATAATCACGGATTGTCTTGGATTATTGATATTCACCATAAAGCTTAGAGTATAGTCCTTTTTGGGTGATTAAGGTTTCATGTCGGCCTTGTTCACAGATTTTACCGTCTTCAAATACATATACATGATCGGCTTGTTTTACCGCGCTGAGGCGATGCGCGATGATGATGGTGGTGCGTCCTTGTAAAAAAGTATTGAGTGCTTCATGTAAATGGAATTCGGTCTCGGCATCCAGGGCGGAGGTGGATTCATCCAGAATGACGATGCTGGGATTGGCGACAATCATCCGCGCCACGGCGATGCGTTGCCGTTGCCCACCTGATAACCGCATGCCTTGGCGACCCACAACGGTGTCCAAGCCAGTGTCCAGGTTACTCACAACGCTTTTGAGTTGCGCGATCTCTAAGGCTTGCCATAGCGTGTCATCGTCAATGTTACGTCCGAGGGTTAAGTTGGCGCGGATAGTGTCGTTGAACAGGGCAGGGGTTTGCAATACGGTGCAAACGTGTTCGCGCACCACATCCAGTCCTATTTCGTTAAGCGGTACGCCGTCAAAATAAACCATGCCGTCAGTTGGCGCATACAAACCGATCAAAGTTTGAATGAGGGTGGATTTACCGCCGCCGCTAGCACCGACTAAAGCGACTTTTTCACCCGCTTTAATGCTTAAGTTAATGCCTTTTAGTACCGGCTCTTCGCCATAGGTGAAATAAAGGTCTTTAATGTCGATCGCAACGGTTTTACGGTCGGCAAAAGGATTTTTTAAATGTGGATAGTTAGGTTCTTGGCGCAGGGTTTGCAGTTTATTGATGCGGGTTAAAGCCGCTTTCGCCGAATAAAAAGCCACTTGAATGCCCAATATGTCTTGTACGGGTGACATCATGTACCAGAGATAGCCGAATACCGCCAGCATTTCGCCGATGCTGAGATTGGAATAAAATACCATGAGCATGGCGGTGGCCCTGAACACGTCAAAACCAAACAGGAAGATTAAAAAGCTGACACGGCCAGCGGCATCACTTTGCCAGGCAAATTCGATAGAATGGTCTTTGACCGCTTGTGCCGAGTCAATCAGTTGTAGACAATAATGGCGTTCACGATTGCTTGAACGGATTTGGTGAATGGCAGTTAAGGTTTCTGTGAGTGCTTGCTGGAAAATTTCATAAGCGGAATTTTCACGATTCTTGAGGGCGCTGATACGATTGCCTACGCTACGGGTAAAATAGATCACCACAGGGTTGAGCAAGATAATCAGTAAGCCTAATTGCCAGTGCATCCAGAGCAACACCGCAGCAGTGCCGATGATGGTCAATACCGCGACGAGAAAGCGGCTAATTGTGCCGCCGATAAAATTATCCAAGGTGTCAAGGTCTTTGACCAAGTTGGTGACGACGGTGCCGGTGCCGAGGCTTTCGTATTCTGACATGGAGATGGTCTGCAAATGTTGCAGTTGCTGCGAGCGAATATTAAAAATAATATTTTTGGCAACTACCGTAAACTGTTTGTTTTGGATGACGCCTAAAATTAACGAGATAATTCGTAATATCAAGCTGCCGACCAGCACTGCGCCGATATACAG
>JABFRM010000110.1 GCA_013141155.1 Methylococcaceae bacterium
GAATACATGCCTATCGACCAGATTGAACGGGTGGAAATTATCCGTGGCCCGCAATCCAGCCTTTATGGTTCAGAAGCGATTGGCGGGGTTATCCAAATTTTCACCCGCAAAGGCGGTGATTCTGAAACGCCTAGAGTGTCTTTGGATGCTGGTGGTGGTTCTTATGATACTTATCGTGCCGCAGGCAACATCAGCGGTAAATGGCAAAATAGTTGGTACAGCGTTGGGGCATCTTCCATCGGTAGTGAAGGCATTAATGCACGCACCCCAAAACCAGGCCCCTACAGCGTACTTCAACCAGACCGGGATGGTTATCAAAATACCGCCATGAATGCGCGTGCTGGACATCGTTTTGATAATAACGCTGAAGTGGAAGCGTCATTCATCCGTGCCGAAGGGGAGAATGAGTATGATGGCAGCCCTGGCGACCATAATACTTTTATCACCCAAACCGTGGGCGTTTCAGGTAAATTGGATGTGCTTGAGAATTGGCGTTCCACCTTGCGTTTAGGGCAAAGCCGTGATGAGAGTGACAATTTTACCGCGACCAATGCGTTTTACAGCCGCTTCAACACCACCCGCTGGAATGTCAGTTGGTTAAACGAAATCGCCTTATCGGATGAACATAAATTGTTGCTCGGTTCGGATTATCGCTTGGATGAAGTAGACAGCACCGCTAAATATTTAACTGACCCATTTGCCAGTAATTCCCGTCCCGCTAATTCTCGCTATGATGTTGGCGCTTTTGCCGAATACAACGGTCAAATACTGGATAATCATTTCGTCAACGCTTCGGTACGGTACGACCACAATGAGCAATTTGGCGATTACGTCTCCAGTAATGTCGGTTGGCGCTATCATTGGGATCATGGCATTAGTGTCTTGGCAAAATTTGGCAACGCCTTTAAAGCGCCCTCATTTAATCAACTCTATTTCGATAGCTATGGCAATCCTAACCTGAAACCGGAAGAATCCACCGAATTTGAAACGGGGGTGACGGGCGATCATGCTTGGGGCAATTGGCAATTACGCGCCTATCATACCAATCTCGACAATCTAATCGTTTCAACCCCTAAGCCTTATGCCAATCCACTCACCGGTTATCCTGATTACACGGCGATCAATATTGGCAAGGCACAAATTGATGGTATTGAAGCAGAGGCGGGTACGCAATTATTCGGCTGGAACGCGAAACTCAGCATGAACCTGATGAGTCCAGTTGACCGTGTAACCAATAAGCGCTTACCACGCCGCAGTGACAAAACTCTGTCTTTTGATTTATCGCGTTCGTTTGGCGACTTTGATGTCGGCGCGAATGTGCTGGCGCAAAACTATCGTTATGACGATCCGCAAAATAAAATCAAAGTGGCAGGCTACGTGACGGTTGATTTACGCACCGCCTACCATATCAATAAAAACTGGCTGCTCAGCGCTAAGCTAAGTAATTTGTTGGATAGCGATTACCAAACAGTTGATACTTACAATTCAATGGGCAGAAACTTCTTTTTTAGCATTCATTACAACAACTAACGTTATTATTTTTTGGAGTCACCAATATGAAAACCCTTATTGCTGCGAATACCTTAACTACCGCAAAAATACTGCCTGGCTTGGCGGCTATCATTTTAGGCTTAACCATCGTGTTAGGACTGGGATTTTTGCAAGATACCAATAACTATGTACATAACGCCGCGCACGATGGTCGGCATAACACAGGCTTTCCTTGTCACTAATATGGCTGATTTTCGTCGTTTAGTTTTGGTCGCACTATTAGCCGGATTGCTCGGCGGCGTGGTGTTGAGTGTTATGCAGCATTATCAAACGCTACCGTTAATCCTGAATGCTGAACAGTTTGAAGCGCCAGAAAACCACCACACCCACGATTGGCAGCCTGCCAATGGCTGGGAGCGTAATGGTTTTACCTTGCTGTTTAATGGTTTAACGGGTTTTGGCTTTGCTTTGCTCATCAGTGCTGGATTGTACTGGCACGGGCACAGCAATTTTCAGCGTGGTTGTTGTTGGGGTATTGCTGGATTTATGGTGTTTTTTGTTGCGCCTTCGTTAGGCTTGCCGCCAGAATTACCCGGTACAGACAGTGCTGAATTAGAGAGTCGGCAAGCATGGTGGTTGTTTACAGCGGCAGTCACTGCTTTAGGTTTGTTTGGCTTGCTATTGACCCAACAGCGACTGTTGCAAATCGGCGGGGCTTTTCTGCTGCTACTGCCACACTTAATTGGCGCACCGCATCCTGAAGTCAGTCACGCTTTAGCGCCTGCTGATTTACAACAGCAATTTGTACTCATGAGCGCCATGAATAGTGCGGTGTTTTGGCTGATATTAGGCGCAACAGCCGGTAAGTTGTTGGCACATGAATAAGCCTAAAGTTTGGTTTGTAGGCGCAGGGCCGGGCGATCCTGATTTAATCACGGTCAAAGGACGGGATTTAATCGCCAAGGCAGATGCTATTTTATTCGCAGGCTCCTTGGTGCAAGCGGCGGCAACGCAATGGGCACCAACGACCTGCCTGATTAAAGACTCCAAGGACATGACGCTGGAACAGATTACCGATTGGCTCATTGCCGAAGCGCAGCCAAACAAAGTGGTCATTCGCCTGCAAACCGGAGATCCAGGATTATATGGCGCGTTAATTGAAATGGTGCAACCGTTGGATGCGGCGAATATTGCGGTGGAAGTGATACCCGGCGTGTCGTCTGCGATGGCGGCAATGGCGTGTGCGGTGGAAAGTTTGACCTTGCCAGAAGTCACGCAAACGGTGATTTTAACCCGTGTCGAAGGACGTACCCCAATGCCAGACGGGGAATCCTTAGCTGCCCTCGCCAGCCATCACTGCACGTTGTGCTTATTTTTATCCATTACCTTATTGCCGACCATTGAGCGCGAATTAAAAGCGGCTGGTTGGGCAGATGATGCGCCCGTATTGGTGGTGCATAAAGCCAGTTGGCCGGACGAGCAGCAAATCATTCGCTGTACGTTGG
>JABFRM010000298.1 GCA_013141155.1 Methylococcaceae bacterium
ATTCCGCAGTTAAAATAATTTATTTCCATTTAATTCAATAATATACCGATATATTACCCACGGTCATGTCTGGCGATTATAGAAAAATGGCATGGATATTGCTTTATATTTATCAAGCTTTATTTAGATTCCCTGTCGCAAGTGCGCTTTAGGAAAAACGACATCGGGGCAAAGCCAACCTATCAATTAGGTAAGCGCAATATT
Source organism: Methylococcaceae bacterium (assembly GCA_013141155.1). Classification (GTDB taxonomy): domain Bacteria; phylum Pseudomonadota; class Gammaproteobacteria; order Methylococcales; family Methylomonadaceae; genus SXIZ01. The sequence continues at coordinate 205 of JABFRM010000298.1, forward strand.
ACCTAAAACCAATTGGACAGTCGCGTACAGGGATTCGTGCGCAGTCGTAAGGAAACGACACCAGCCACACCCGTTGCGAGGCGGGGCCGGAAAGCTACAGGTCTTGAAGAATCAAGACGGCTGGGTTGCCTTTATGCCTATGGTGATGCTATCGCTATGGTGTTGAAGATTAACTTTTAACTTTAACTTAAGGTAATAAAAATGAAAATGATTAAAAACTTTAAACTGGCAACTGCCGGTATCCTTATGATAAGTGCTGCTGGGTTGCTAACGCCGTCAACAGCGAGTGCTGCTATTGCTACAGCTAACGGTACTATGACCATGAATCTGGATTCAGCTACGATGTTAACTACCTTTGGATTCATACCTACAACCTATTTTGATCAAGCTCAAAATGACTATTACATTAATAAACTAACCCCCGGTTATGCAACAAATGGGTTAGGAATGCAGTTTCAAGTTAATGGTAATCCTGCCCCTACTTCGGCTGGAATAATGTATGGAACTTCAGATACACGCACACGCCCTATTCAAGCAACAACTTTTACTTATGATACGGCAGGTCCTGTTGAAGCTACTGCAACCGGGCAGATTGGATTTGACGGTTCAATCAGAATAACTAAACCCGATACCATTAATTGGCTTAAGTTTGATAATCTTTCAATGAAATACACGGGCGGTAAGTGGGTTGTGTATACTAATGAAAATCGTTTGGCAACTGGCGACCCTGATGGTTTTGGGACTCAATCTCTCTTTGAATTAAGCAATGTAGTGTCAACCACTGAAAATGGTGCATTGAAATTTAGTGCTGATTTATCGCTGGGTAATTCGAATTGGGCTAATGGCTTTGGTTTGGATGGGACTCTTAAACTTGGGACTATGAGCATAACTCCTTCTGCCGTTCCCGTTCCTGCAGCAGTTTGGCTATTCGGTAGTGCGCTGTTAGGCTTGACCGGCTATAAACGCCGTAAACTTAACACAATAGCAGCCTAAAGCGCTATTTTTAGCGGCATTATGGAAAAGCCAGCCATTGGTTGGATAATTTCACTATAGCCATAATACTAACAATATTATGGCTATTTTAAAAAATATACCTGATTAGCAAGCTGCTTCAGCTAACGTCAACAAAAACCGTCATTCCCGCAGGGAGGTCGGAATCCAGAGCTAGGGACGGTGACTTTCCAGATACATTGCGCTCGACTTAAGCCCTATCCAAGCTATACATTCAACACCCTCGCTATGCTCTCCCTATGACTGGATACTGGCATTCCTGCCAGTATGCCGGTGTTGGCTGAAGCATCTGCTAATCAGGAACACTTATGCTCCGACATTACCATCCCTGGCTCTGGATTCCGGCATCCATGCCGGAATGACGGTTAACTATGTTTGAGTAGATACTCATGGTTAAAACCCGACTTCCAATCTGCGTAACATCAGTTAAATAGAGGCCACTCAAAAAGTCTATGTTTATGAAATTTATTAGAAATATACTTAATTTAAGCAAAAAAGTACACGGAAAAATGAGTAATTAACTCAGAAACCTTGCATCTATAATAAATTCAGTTACCGTTTTCTAGCTAAAACTTTAGTTTTTCATGGATTCAATAAATATTTAGCATTTAAAATCAATATATTGGCTTTAGGTGATTTTAGCCCGTTTCCAATTGTGACTTTTTGAGTAGACTCTAAATACAAAATAGTTATCCGGCATCCCGGCCGGAATGACCTGCGCTGTAACTTGTGTACCTACTTGCCCGATGCTCAGCTTTTGGGCAAGTCATGGCCTTCACGGCTCAGGTAGTAGACCGTTGAGGGCGTTTGTCCTTCAGCACTTGCATCCTGTGGCACCGCGATAAATTTTGGCAGCGCATCACCCAATTTATAGGCTAGCCAACGCTGTATTTCTTGGGTTTTTTGCGGATCTTTGACGGATACTTCCAGCTTGCAAAGCGAGGTGCGGCATTCAAGGCCGATTAAGGAGGCATCGGACAATTCACTGCTGGCAAATGCCGTCTTAACATTTTGGGTGATGTCATCAGACCATTTCGCATCCGGCATTTCGGCGCGGAAACTTTGATCAACTTTTGCGGTGTATTGATTAAACGCCGCTTTTTGCTCCAACATCTGCGCATTCATTTCCGCTGCGGTGGGCATTTTGGCGGGTGGGTCATTTGACACAATCGAATCTGCAAGCGCCACCGTAGCGGTTGCCTGGGTGCGCTTTAATGCGTCAACGGTTGCTTTTAGCTGCGAAACCTCGGCACTTAAGGATTCGCTAACCGTTCCGGTTGTTTGGGTATTTTGCAGTGCTTTAATTGCTGCACTTAAATGCGCCACTTCATTTTGGAGCGATAGCAGCTCGGTATTTGGCGCTGAATGATTCATTCCGGTTTTATTGGTGGGCGAAAATATGGCATAAGCCCCTAGTAAAAGTGCCAGGCAACTGCTTACTAAGGTTAAGGCGGGTAGAATTTTCATGGCTTACCTCGTGGAGTTGGTCGGTGTTTAACCGTGCTGGGTAACTCAGGTGTAAATTAAAACACTCACTGGGAAGCGGATGCGTGCAGGATAGACTAAAGAGTCTCCGGCAGCATCCGCTTAGATTATACAAAAATGCCTGATTTAGAAACGCTTAACAGGCGCGAGAAATATTACAACGCAGATCCATCAATGGTCATTGAATACAGTGATGAGCCGGCAGGGATGCCGGAATCCAGAGCCAAGGATGGTAATATTGTGGAACATAAGCGCTTGATTTATGCTCTGTGCTGCACCATAGATTGACATCCATG
>JABFRM010000296.1 GCA_013141155.1 Methylococcaceae bacterium
CGCTTATTCAATGGCGAGCTATCCAGAAGAAAAAGAAATCATGCTGAACGTGCGGATTGCCACACCGCCGCCGCGCGCGGCTGAAAGCGTTCCACCTGGCATCATGTCATCGTATATTTTTGATTTGAAACCGGGTGACAAATGTACTATTTCAGGACCTTATGGTGAATTCTTTGCCAAAGATACCAATGCTGAAATGATCTTTGTTGGTGGTGGTGCCGGTATGGCACCGATGCGTTCACATATTTTTGATTTGCTGCGTAGGCTTAAATCAAAACGTAAAATGAGTTTTTGGTACGGTGCGCGTAGTAAGCGTGAAATGTTTTATGTAGAAGATTTTGATATGCTGGCGAAAGAAAATCCCAATTTCGTTTGGCATGTTGGCTTATCTGATCCTTTACCAGAAGATAACTGGCAAGGCTATACAGGTTTTATTCATAATGTGTTGTTTGAACAATATTTAAAAAATCATCCAGCACCTGAAGATTGCGAGTATTATTTATGTGGCCCACCGATGATGAACACCGCTGTGGTCAAGTTGTTGTTGGATAACGGCGTAGAACCAGAAAATATCATGTTGGATGACTTTGGTGGTTAATTGAACTAATTGCCTTACTCGTGATACCGCGGGCAGGGTGATGTGATTGGTTAAATAAAAACGAGGCACTGGTTTACCCTATGCCTCGTTTTTTTATTTTAAATCTTTAGATGATCAATGGTAATATGCCCTTAATAATAAATTTAACCCGTGAGGTGTCCAGATGACTTATTTTTTAATTACTTTTGTCGTGATGTTATGTGTCATTGCCATCATGGCTATTGGTGTCATGTTTGGTCGCAAAGCCATTAAAGGCTCTTGCGGAGGCGGCATGAACAAGGCCGAATGTGTTTGTATTGAAAAATGTGACAAACGCAAGAAATTTGAAGCTGAATGTGAGTTAAACGGTCATTCAAAAGCTTGAATCTTGATATTTTAATGGTGTGAACGGTGGCTATTATTAACCAACCGACCTTATTTTGGCATGATTATGAAACCTTCGGCACTGATCCGCAACGGGATAGACCCTCGCAGTTTGCAGGGGTGCGTACGGATTTAGACTTTAAGCTTCTGGATGAACCAGTGTGTTTTTTTTGCAAAACGCCCGATGATTATTTTCCACAACCGGAAGCCTGCGTCATTACCGGCATTACGCCGCAACAGGTTGACGCCACTGGTTTGTGTGAAGCTGAGTTTACTAAACGAATTCACGCGCAACTGGTTAAGCCCAATACCTGCACCTTAGGCTATAACAGCCTGCGTTTTGATGATGAGGTCACGCGCAATATTCTGTATCGTAACTTTTATGATCCCTATGCCCGCGAATGGCAAAATGGTAATTCGCGCTGGGATTTAATTGATGTTGTAAGAGCGGCGCGAGCCTTAAGGCCTGAAGGCATTAACTGGCCTAATAACGCAGAGGCTCGCCCCAGTTTTCGTTTGGAAGATTTAACCCGCGCCAATGGCATTGAACATACCGGCGCCCATGACGCACTGGTGGATGTTTACGCCACCATTGCCTTGGCAAAACTGCTCAAAACTGCGCAACCAAAATTGTTTGAATTTTTATGGCAGCATCGCGGTAAAACTCAAGCGCTTGATTTATTGCAGTTGAGCAGCTTTACCCCTGTCGTGCATATTTCCGGCATGTATCCAGCATTCAAACAGTGTTTAGCCATCGTTTTACCCCTGTGTAAACATCCCACCAACGCCAATGAGATCGTTGTTTATGATCTTTCAATTGATCCTGACCCTTTGCTGACGTTATCTGTTGCTGAAATTCAGCAGCGATTGTTCACGGCAAGCACCGATTTACCTGAAGGTGTTGCTCGGATTCCCATCAAAACCATCCATATTAATAAATGCCCCGTTATTGCGCCGCTTTCCGTCATTAGACCGGTGGATGCAGAGCGATTGGAGATTGATTTGGTACTCTGCCAGGTGAATAGCGATAAAATAAAATCGGTATCTGGTGTGATTGAGAAATTAACTGCCGTTTATAGCAACCGTGCCTATCCTGAAAGCGCTGATGACCCAGATGTGGCGATTTACAGTGGTGGATTTTTTAACGATGCGGATAAGCACGCATTAACCAAAATCACTGGGTTGTCACCTGAGCAACTCGCTAAAACTGTTTTCACTTTTAAAGATAAACGTTTGCCGCAGATGTTGTTTAGATACCGTGCGCGAAATTTCCCAGAAAGCTTAAACAACGATGAGCGGCAACAGTGGCGCACGTTTTGTGTTAATCGACTAACCGGTTTGCAATCGGGTGCGAGCATTCATTTGGATGATTATCTTACTCAGCTCGAAACCTTACGGGCTAATGATCAGGTTAATGTTAAGTTAATTGATACTTTGGAAACCTATGCGGTTGAGAAAATGCAACGCTTAGGCTATGATTTTTCAGACCATACTATTAAAATCGGGTAATTTAAGTCTATGTCAGAACCCCCCTCCACCCCTGCACCTGATCAAAAAAAACGTTTACTGGATTTATTTGGACGTATCCTACCGTTAGTGGATGGCATGGCTGATAAGTTGCGTTTTGTGCTTGTTATCGGTGTGCTATTGCTCATCTGGATAGGCACTTGGTTATTAGTCATTAAACATGTTGCCTTGGGCATTAGCTTGGTGGTTATTGGTTTGGCATTATTGCCCTTGTTGATTCTGTTACGATTTTGGTGGGCTTTGGAAGAATTGAAAGATTTACCCAATATTGCTGGGCAAATGATGGGTGATGCTAAAGATGAAATACGCGAGTCTGTGAGGGGAATTCGTGCGGGTGATGTGTCAAAATTAAATTTTGTAAGCGCCACTAAAGGCTTATGGTCGCTGGGATCAATGTTGAAAGACTCCAGAGAATTACTGGGATCTTACATCAGCCTAAGCACCTTGGTGAATCCTTTTATGTTGATATTGGGCGTACTTTCGCTAGGCTCGGTATTGGTTTTGATGGTGGTGAGTATCGTACTGGTATTTCTGGCATTATGATAATATTGAGTATGGTCACCGTTTGAGTTCTTTCAATATTAGCGATTTAATGTCAGTATTTCCAGTGGCGGGTGAAGTTGTCTGGATAGGCTTAAGACCTTCACGTAATGAACCTATGGTGAGTGTCAATGAAGCGCGCGTTGATGAAAAACAGGGTTTGCTAGGAGATCGTTATGCGGGCAGCAGTGGCAATCGACACTTGACGCTAATTCAATGGGAACATTTGGCGGTCATTGAAGCGCTCACTGGGCGTAGCATTGCCCCTGAAATACTTCGGCGCAACTTAGTTGTTAAAGGCATCAATTTGGTGGCGTTAAAAAATCATCGCATCAATATTGGCAATGCAATCGTGCAGATTACTGGCTATTGTCATCCGTGTTCAAAAATGGAAAGCAAATTAGGCACAGGCGGCTATAACGCTATGCGCGGACACGGCGGTGTGACAGCTAGGGTGATAAAAGCCGGCGTGATAAGCATTAGTGATGCTATTACTGTTTGCCTTGATTAGCGCACTGCCAGAATATGGCGTTTGCGGAATGCGGAGTTTCGTGTTTTTGATGCCCCGTGTTCTGCGTTGCTTTACGGGCTGCGAATGTGATTAAAATGACAGCTCATGCCATTTTAATAATGGGATTTACCTTAAAAACTTGGGGGCGACATCCTTACGGCGGTTAAATTTCAATGGTAGTGCGTCAATATCCGATAGACGTATTTGCCGCCACCATATAAACTGAATCCTGTTCGTTTTTTATCCGTCAAAAGCATCAGAATACCTTACGTTGCTTAAATATAAAAACTCATCTTTAAGGAGATTTACCATGAGTGAAAATAAATTTGTCCAATCCTACAACGACTTAATGAGGCATCTCTATGAAATTATGGATGATGGGCTGCATTCTTTGGCTGACGGTCTGGAAAAAGCCAAGGCAAAAACTCATGCCTTAGGGATTCTCACGCCGGAAGAAATGCAAAAGATAGGCGGTTTTTTGCAACGAGATATCGAAGGCGCGGCGCATGCGTTGCATACTGAAAAGCAAGAAAACTTATCTGAGTGGTTAAAATTTGATGTCAATTTAATTGAAAGTTTTGCCTTGGATGCTTTTATGGAGGTAGCCGATAAAACCAGTATTGAATTGGCGCAACTAAAGCGTCATGGTGAGCAAAACGTTTACTACAGTGGTGAAATAACAGCGCCTGGTACGCTTACTTGCACGGCTTGTGCTAAAGAAATGGCATTCAAATCCGCCGCTGAAATACCTGACTGCCCAGCATGTGGTGCAAAAGCATTTGTGCGTAGTGTCACATTGATAGATAAATCTAGCGTCTAGTATTTAATCAGCTTGGTTTTGATGGATTTGATATGTTGCGTGCATTTACTCGTGCTAAACGCTATTATATAAATAGAGTCCAGTAAAAAACCCAACCAATTGAAACCAATGTAGAATTAGCGATAAATGTTAAAATAAGTGCACAGAAAAAGCCCCTAAGTCTTCAAAACCCGTGTACTTATAAGCAGAATTCACAACCAAAACCAACTGACGCTTGAAGGATTTGAGAGTCCTTTTGAGCGGAGTATGGACAACACAATCGCTGGTAAAACTCGGCGCCTGCATTCCTTGGAATGCGCTTGCTGAAGACTACTACCGCAGCTTTAGCGCACACACCGGCCGTCCTGCGAAAGACTCCTGGTTGGTTATAGGTGCGGTCATCATCAAACACAAACTAAAATTGAGTGACGAAGAAACCGTGGCCCAAATCCAAGAAAACCCTTGACCGCAATACTTCTGTGGCTTCAAAGGCTTCCTGACTTAAACACCCTTTGGCTCCCACTGTTGGTTGAGATCCGCAAACGCATGGGCAGCCATGTTGCACCACAAGCCATCATTGTATCAGACCAAAACGCAGCGCCGTGATGACCGCATAGTCAGCATCCATCAACCCCAGTCCGCCCAATCATTTGTGGCAAACTCAATAAAGCCGTGAAATTCGGTGCCAAACTAAGCGTCAGCCTGACTGAACAAGGTCTAGCCGGTATGGCGCTATAGCTCTGGGTAGAATTTTGGATTGCGACTTTTTGAAAGGACTTTGTTTAGTGATGTGGTGAGCGAGTCTGTAAAATAAGGGTGTTAACGTTAGCTGATTATCTCGCCTTAGGTAAAATGGGCGTGTTAATGAGGGGAGGAGATTTAGTTAAAAAATCTCTTCCCCCCCCCCCTCTTTTTCAAAGAGGGAGGGGGGATTGATCCCGTGATTCGATAAGAGCGGAATTTCGGGAAATTATGTATGATCAAATTCTTAGCTTTTTAAATCTTGGGTGGAATCTATCTGGTATTTTTTGAATTTATACCAGAGGGTGCGTTCGCTGATGTTCAAACTGCGAGCCGCTTTGGACTTGCTGCCTTTAGCTTGTTTTAAGGCATTGTTAATCATGCTGATTTCAAGATTGGCAACACTGCGTTCTAAATCATTGTCAATACTTTGAAACTGCATTTCTGGCGGGTCGTCTGCATAAATAAGTTCGTGCGGTAGATGCTCTTCGTCGATTTTTACCCCACGGCTTAAGACCACCGCCCGTTCCATAATGTTCTGTAATTCTCTGACATTACCTGGCCAATTGTAAGAGGTTAATATTTCACAGGCGGCTGTTGATAGCTGTAAGTCTGGATAACCCAAGTGTTTACGGTATTTGTCGATAAACGTATTGGCGAGCAATAAAATATCTTCGCCACGGTCGCGTAGGGACGGTAGGCTAATGTTAAATACATTGAGCCGGTAAAAAATGTCTTCACGTAAGCTGCCTTCTTTAACGGCTAAACGGGGATTGCGGTTGGTGGCGGTAATGATACGGGTGTCGATCTCAAAACTGCGGTTACTGCCTAAGCGTTCGATGGTATTTTCCTGTAACACCCGCAATAATTTAGCTTGCAGTTCGGGGCGCATTTCGGTGATTTCATCCAAAAACAGCGTGCCTTGATGCGCCAATTCAAATTTGCCCATACGGTCTTTGTCGGCGCCGGTAAATGCGCCGCGCACATAGCCGAATAATTCACTTTCCAGCATGTTTTCAGGGATGGCCGCGCAATTAACCGGCACAAATAAGCCACTACGCTCGGAGTAACGATGGATGACGCTGGCAACCAACTCTTTACCGGTACCGGTTTCTCCAGAAATAAACACGCTGGTTTTGCTGGGCGCCACTTGTTTAATTAAGTCGTATATGTCGTGCATGACCTGACTTTGACCGATAAACTCATCCAGGCCGTGGTTATTCAATTGATCGCGCAGGAAAATGTTTTCCTGTTTTAAACGGCAATTTTCAAGTGCATGGTTAACCACCATTTGAACTTGTTCAATATCTAAAGGGCGTACGATGAAATCAAAAGCGCCTTGTTTCATGGCAGCGACCGCGTTTTCAACCGTGCCATACGCGGTAACCACGATGACGGGTATATCAATATTCTCTTGTCGCAAGGCGGCTAATAATGCCAAACCATCCATTTTGGGCATTCTTAAATCGGTAATTAGTAAATCAACTGAGGTATTGCGAATTATTTCAAAAGCTTCCAAGCCATCGACCGCTGTCGTTACCTGATAACCCAATTTATTTAAGATAATTTCTAGCATCCGACGGCCATTTTTTTCATCATCGGCAATCACGATATGCGCATTTTGTAGCATGCTGTTATTCCTGTGTAAGCGGTAGTCTTAAAAAGAAGCAAGCGCCACCCCAATCACTCTGTATAGCAGAGATTTTACCTTGATGAGCGGTGATAATTTGCTGGGTAACGGTTAAGCCTAGGCCTATGCCGCCCTCTCGTTTGGTAAAGAAAGGATCGAATAAGCGATGATAATCTTCGTAGGCAATGCCGGGGCCATTATCGGCAAATTCGATGTCGATGCGCTGCCCGAAAGTAGTTGAACGTATGCGGATGATGCCATGATCGGGCAAGATTTGTATTGCATTAAGCAGTAAATTTAGGAATACTTGGGTAAGTAATTCAGCATCACAGGCAATGAAAGGATTATGCGCAAGTAAGTGCTGTTGGATGTTTAGGTGTTTTTTATTGGCTTGCGATGCTAAAAGTTCGACGCTGTGTGCAATTAGATCGTGAATGTTGTGATGTAGCATTTCCGGGGCTCTTGGCCTGGCACATTCCAGCAGGGTCGTCACCAATTTTTTCAGTCGGTTGCTTTCTTCCAAAATGAACTGGGTCATTTCTTTCCCTTCTGGGCTGAGCGCTTGCTCTTCTTGCAGCCATTGCGCAGAGGTCGATAAAATGCCCAGTGGCGTGCGCACTTCATGCGCCATGATCGCGGCCATTTCGCCGACTACCGCGAGTTTTGTGGCTTGGATAACGTGTTCGCGAGAAAGCTCCAACTCTTGTAACATTTCGCCAAAGGCCGTTTCTAATTCACGAATCTCTACGGTTCCGCCTACTTGCGGCGGCGTTTGTTGTTCCGAATGTCGTACTTGGCGAACCCATGCGGTTAGGCTCAGTAAGGGCTTGGCAATCCGTCCGGATATCCAGTGCGAAGCAAAAAAAGCCAATAGCAGGGTTGAAATGATGACCGCGGTGAACATTAACCAAAGTGATCGAACGGGTGAGAATGCGTTGGCAATATTTTGAAATATGAGGACTGACCAGCCCAGTTGCGCGTAACCGAGGTAACCGGTGGAGCTGGCATACCCTACTAATACTGGCGAATTGCTGATAGAGTCGCCAGAGTGGACGAATAAGGCTTCGCCCTTATTAGGTTTCCAGTTTGCAAAGGTGTTTTTTAATAAAAATTGGGGTGTACGCAGGCTTGACGAGGCAGCTAAGGTTCGTCCTTCGCCATCTAATAAAACGATGAACCGCTCGCCAGAACTGGATCCGCTGGCTTTATCCAGTAAGTGGAAGAGTTGTTGCATATCAAATAAGCCATAAAGATGCCCTCTATTTTTAGAGGTATGCTTATCATAAACGGGTGCGCGAATCACCAAATTGGTCTTGTTATAGGGGGGGGTTAGTTGTAAATCTTCGATCAGAACTTCGCCGTTAGGCACTTCAGCCTTAACCCAATTTGCCGTCGTGTAATGAATGTGACCGATAAGTTCGGGTGCGCTGGCCGCTATCACACGTTGCAGGGTGTCAACATAAAACAGGTTACGGTACATGCCTTTATAACCAGCTTCAACATCGGTCAAAAATTGCGACAGACGTTTATTTTCATCACCGATTTGCATCTCCCTGATAGTATCCAGACGGCTCCAAGAATGGACGTTTTGCAAACGTTCAAACATCAGCATATCGACTTCTTCCATTAACATGGCGGCATCGCTGGTGAGATGGCGGCCAATTTCCTCTTGAAGAGAATTTCGGGTGCCAAAAAATGACAACGTCGTTAAAGGAAGGGCGACGATAGACAATAATAGAAAGAATGAAATAAGTAAGATACGCCGGATTTGCATCTGAATTTACGCTGTGGGTTTTGAAAGGTTCACTCAGTAGTCATCCGCTCATGTCTGGATAAGCGCAGCATGAACGGATTACAACACCTTTCAGTTGAGGTTTTTAGCATTATTGATTAGGGGGTGTCGGTGTTTTTTTAAAGCCATGCAGCATCGCTTTAGCCAGATTTTCACGATGAATCCAACTTTCGATCACGACCCCAATGATATGCACAATAACTAACAGCAGGGTAAAGTTGGCGAAAAATTCGTGGAGTTCTTCCCAAAATTTTTCATGTGCGGCACCGATAGCAGCGAGGGGGCCTGCGGCTTGATCAGCACCGTAGACAGCAAAGCCTGTGAGTGAGGTTAATAATAAACTGAGCAGGAGTAAGGCAATCATAGCGGCGCCAGCCGGATTATGGCCTATGTAACGTTTAGCGGAGTGGTTGATTAAATCTTTGATGTAAGCAAGTGATTGCTGGGGGGGGCAAAGAAAATTGCTGAAGCGGGCGTATTGATTGCCGCTAAATCCCCAAATAAAGCGAAATAGCAGTAAGCCAAACACTAAATAACCAGCTATAACATGCAGATCTAAAAGTTCGTCTTCGGTGAAGTAAGCGGTAAAAAAACCAGCCACCAGCAACCAATGAAAAAGTCTGAGGGGAAGATCCCACACTTTGATAACAGGTGAAGTATTCATAGTTTTGCAGCCTATTGAGTTAGTAATTAATACGGGGTACTGTAACAGGAAAGTTTAAATGATTGATAAAGATTAGGCTTTTTGGTGATAATTTGGCAAGCGTTCACTCCTGCCTCTGCTGGGGTTATTTATACGGATATGTCGTATTTTTTTAATTTGTACCATAACGAACGCTCACTGATTTGCAATAATTGTGCGGCTTTGGTTTTGTTGTCGCCGGTTTGATTGAGTGCGAGATCAATTAGGTGTCGTTCCAGTAATTCAACTTGTTCGGTCATGTTGGGTATTTCAGTGAGTGAATAGCTGGGGCTGCTTGGAATGGCCTCAAGGGGCGCGGTGGTTGGGATAGAGCAATACGTAGCCCCTAGGTCAGGTGGTAGATGGCTCAGGGTTATGGTTTGGCCGCCACTTAACACGATGGCGCGTTCCATCATGTTTTCCAGCTCACGGACATTGCCTGGCCAGTGGTAAGTGGTTAAATAGGCTTCTGCCTCAGGGCTGATGCCATTAAAGTGGTAACCAAATTCTGCTGCGTGCTTGCTTAAAAAATGCGTTGCCAGGCACAGCATGTCTTGCTGGCGGTCACGTAAAGGCGGCAGCGCGATATTAAAAACATTGAGTCGATAGTATAAATCTTCGCGTAATTTTTGATCTTGAATGGCTTGCCTTGGATCGCGGTTGGACGCGGCAATCACGCGAATATCCACGGGAATGCTGCGATTACTGCCCAAGCGTTCCAGGTTGCGTTCTTGTAATACCCGTAATAATTTGGATTGTAGGTTAATATCCATTTCGGTGATTTCGTCCAGAAATAGGGTGCCACCTTCAGCCAGTTCAAATTTACCGATATGGTCACGATGCGCACCGGTAAAAGCGCCTTTAGTGTAGCCAAATAATTCGCTTTCTAAAATATCCGCTGGGATGGCAGCACAATTAATCGCGACAAATAATTCATTTTTACGGGGTGAAGCCCGATGAATGGCACGCGCAACCAATTCTTTACCAGTACCGGTTTCTCCTTCAATCAAGACACCGGTGCGGGTGGGGGCGACTTGTTGAATTAAGGTATAAATTTGTTGCATTTCGGGGCTGGTGCCAACGAACTCACCCCAGCCAGCTTCAATGCTTTGGCGCAAAAACTGATTTTCACGCTGTACTTTGCTGAGTTTTAAGGCCCGTTTGACGGCGGCTTCGACGGCATCCAATTCAAAAGGGCGGATAATATAATCGGAAGCACCGTATTTCATGGCTTCTACGGCACTTTCGACGGTTCCAAAAGCCGTTACTACAATAACTGGTACGTCATTGTGAAGCTCCCGTAACTCCCGTAACAAACCGATACCGTCCAGTTGTGGCATTCTTAAATCGGTAATGACCAGGTCAACATTGTTATCTTGAATAAAATTCAATGCAGCTTGTCCGTCTTCTGCCTGTTGCACTTCATGACCCATTTGCGTCAACATAATATCTAACAGTCGGCGCATTTTGGGTTCATCATCCACCACTAGAATACGTTGATTTGGCATGTTTTTTTTAAAGGAGTGAAGGAAGAGATAGGTTATCGTAACTATAGCAAGCGTATGCGTTGGTTTTCAGTTAATGGCCTTGGCCTGTAATAGTACATGAAAACAAGCGCCGCCTTCAGGATTGTCGGTGATAAAAATTTTACCTTGATGCGCTAAAACGATTTGTTGGACTACGGTTAAGCCTAAGCCAATGCCGCTTTCACGGCGGGTAAAAAACGGATCAAAAACGCTTGCTTTCAATTCATTGGGAACACCGGCACCCGTATCGTCAATTTTAATATGGATTTGTCCAGATTGCAGTTGAGTTTTTACGGTTACGTACCCATTGCTAGGGGTATGCTGAATCGCGTTAATAATAAGATTTAAAAATACCTGTATAAGTTGATCACGATCACAATAACTCATATAGTGTTGGTCACTTAAGACCAACGTTAAGCTTATGTTTTTGTCTTCTGCTTTTGAAGTTATCAAGGTGCAGGTGTGGGTAATAATCGCATTGATGTCGTACTCGGCAAAATCCGGTAATTTGGGCCGCGCGCATTCCAGCAGCGTAGTGACCAATTCTTTTAGGCGTTCGGATTCACTGAGGATAAAGCCCAGCATTTCCTCACCCACCTCGCTAAGCTGGTTTTCGCGTTGTAACATTTGCGCAGAAGAACGCAAAATTCCTAAGGGTGTACGCACTTCATGCGCCATGCTGGCAGCCATTTCGCCAATTACGGCCAGTTTGGCTACGCGAATCACATCTTGTCTTGATTGTTCAAGATTATCAATCATTTGAGAAAACTGTCTATTCAATTCAGCGATTTCACCACTGGCTTTTAAAACGGGCGGTGTTTGTTGCTTGCCTTGCATAAAATCTCGGGTAAATTCCGTCAGTTTAATGATGGGGTTGGCAATTTTGGCGGAAATCCATAGAGAAATTATGGTTCCTAACAGTAATGCCAAGCCTAGAAATAATAACAATGTTTGTCGTAACTGCCAGATAGAGGCAAACGCATCTTCATTGGGTTGCACTATTAACACCCGCCAGCCAAACCCCTTAAAATTACGGTAACCATTAGATTGCGCATAACCGATCAATACTTCGTTATTGTTAAAAATTTTTAATTGGGTGCTAAAGGTGCCACTGTTGGCTTGAATCGGCCAATCTGCGGGTAACGCCGCGAAAGCGGGTATTTTATCCTGTAATCCGTAAGAATGCGCAATCACACGCCGCTGATCATCAACTAAAACAGCATAGTTTGTGGCATTGGCTAAATCAAGTGGTAATGGTGCGGTTAATAATCGAAAGATTTCATCCCAGTCAAAACCTGCGTATAACGTGCCTAGCTCACCGGCTTGAAAGTTATCGGGAATTGGGATGGAAAAATATAACCGCTTATTGAGAATATCTAGGGGATGTAAAGATAATGTCTGATTATTTAAAGTCATTTTTAGCCAAGCGGGGATGCTTTGCAATTGTTGCCCCAATAAGGGTTGGCTGGAACTGGCAATAATTTCCCGTTTAAGATCAGTTACGAACAGTTGTTGATATACACCATCGTAACCGACATGCAGTTGATCCAAAAATTGTGATAAACGTTTATCGACATCGCGGGTTCTGATTTCTTGCATCATATCCAGACGACTCCAGGTGGTTATGTTTTGCATTCTTTCAAACAGCGTATTATCAATGTGTTGCATGACCGCAGAGGCTTGTGACTGTAATTTATGTTCAATTTCAGTATGCAAGGTTTCGCGCAAATGGGCAAAAATCATTAAAGTGATCAACAATACCGATGTTAAACTAATCAATAGGTAAGAAATCAGCAAGGTATAACGAATGGTCATGTTTTCTCTTTTTTTAAAGTCGTAGCCCAATGCGGAAGCTCATTGCGGTACTGATAATGATAGTGCTTTCTGCGTTGCATTGCCAATCGGCATCTGCTGAGCATAATGTCGAGCAGGCTGATAGGTGGTATAACTATCATTGGGGGCGCGGAGTCACTGTGCCAGCAGCTAATTTGAACATTGGTGGTTATTTTAAGGGATCTTACAATCGACCCGAAGGTCAACGCGAGACACTACAGCTAGATGACTTAAGTCTGTTCATCACTTGGACTCCGCACGCACGGCTGCGGTTTTTTAGTGAAATTGAGCAGCACAATTGGATCAATAATGATGGTGTCGAAAACTTTGTCGATAAGTTAAACGTTGAGCGCTTATTTGTTGATTTTTTGATTACCGATGCTGTTAGCGCCCGCTTTGGTAAATTTCTGACACCGTTTGGGCGATGGAACGTTATTCATTCTGCGCCGCTGGTCTGGACGACTAATCGTCCGGTAGTCACCGATAATTTTTCCTCACCTTTTGCATTGCGTGCTAATGGACTGATGCTTAATTATACGCACATCGTAAATGAGCATAATTTGGATGTGTCGATCTACCTGGATAATTCCACCAACCTAGAACCTAAAAGTTTTAATAATGTCATTTTTGATCAGGCGGCAGGTTTGCGGGTGAATTATGAAGTGACTGAAGAGCTCCAATTGGGCTTTTCCTATCTGAGTTATAAAGCCCTTAAGGATCAAGTTGATCAAGGTTTGCCGATTCATCACCTGTTGGGGGTGGATTTTCTTTGGCAGCACCAAGGTTATGAGCTGATGTTTGAATCGCTTTATCATACGCTTGATGGTGCGGGTCAAAAGCTTGAAGAAAAAGGTATGTATTTACAAGGTGTTGTGCCTTTGGGTGGTAAAGTTTCTGCCGTTGCTCGTTATGAATATTTTGATACCAAAGAGCTTGAAAAATCACTCAGTATTAGCCATATTGGGGTTCTGGGTTTAGCTTGGCGACCTTATTTGCCGTTAGTCATGAAAAGTGAGTATCGATTCGGGAATAATAATGGGATTATTGCACCGAGTGGTTTATTTGTTTCTGTTGCGATGTTTTTTTAATGATATTGCAAACAATCGTGCGTTTTTTAATTTTTTTAGGCGTTTTATATAGCCAGTCGCTTTGGTCTGATGAGATTTTAGTGGTAATGGGGCAAGCCTATGCGATTGAAAAAATCAGCGTCAAGCAATTGGCGAACATTTATCGCCGTAAAACCATTATTAACCCGACTGGTGAACGTTGGAACCCCATTAACTTAAGCTCTAATGACCCCTTGCGTATTGCCTTTGCCCAGAAAATATTTCAACAACCGCCGGATGTCATGGAGGCCTATTGGAATACTCAATATTTCCAGGGCATTATGCCGCCGTATTCGGTCAATTCAGTGGAAGCCATGTTGCGGGTATTGGAAACCACCCCCAGTGCGATTGGGTATATTCTGCCGTGTCATTTGGATGGGCGGGTTACGGTCGTGCTTAAACTGACGGTTAGTGATGATTTGGCCGGGTCGTGTGACCCACAACAGTAAATAGGCTTTAAGTTTTGGGGTTCGATTTAGATTCAATAATCCCGCCGCCCAAACATACCTCGCCTTGATAAAAAACCACGGATTGCCCTGGCGTAATGGCGCGTTGTGGTTGTGCAAAGGTTACCTGACAGCGATCATCACCCAGCGGCTCTAAATGGCACGCTTGATCAGCCTGCCGATAACGGGTTTTCGCTTTGCACTGTATCGACTCTGTTAAAGGTTGGTTATTACACCAGTCTAATTGGCTGGCTTCCAGGACAGTATGTAGCAGCAGCGGATGATCATGGCCCTGACCGACAATCAAGACATTGTTGCTGAGATCTTTTTCTAACACATACCACGCTTCATCTGGCGCCTCTTTAACCCCCCCGATACCTAAACCCTGGCGTTGCCCCAGTGTGTAATACATCAAGCCAGCATGTTTGCCGATAAGTTGGCCTTCGGGTGAGCGCATGTCGCCGGGCTGCGTGGGCAAATAGCGTTGCAGGAATTCTTTAAACTTGCGTTCGCCGATAAAGCAGATACCGGTGCTGTCTTTCTTTTTATGATTCGCAAATCCTGCTTTGGCCGCTAAGGCACGAATTTCCGGTTTGTGCAGATGTCCAATCGGAAACAAGGTACGCGCCAGTTGTTGTTGACCTAAAGTGTATAAAAAATAGCTTTGTTCTTTATTGGGATCTAAACCTTTAAGCAGCGAATAGCAGCCGTGTTGTTCGCTAACCCGTGCATAATGACCCGTTGCGATATAGTCCGCGCCTAAATCCTCAATGGCATAATTTAGAAA
>JABFRM010000229.1 GCA_013141155.1 Methylococcaceae bacterium
GATAATGCCCAGTACGGTATGCACTAAAAGCGGCGGCAAAGTCCGGATTTTTTTGCACAAATGCCGCGCGTACTTCCGCTCCGACTTCAAAGCATTTTGGCCCAATAGCCGGCCCTAGCCAAATTAACACGTCTTTTGTTTGCATAGCGGTGAGGGTGTTGCTTAGAATGCCTGCTAGTAATCCCCGCCATCCAGCATGTGCCGCCGCGATGGTTTGTCCATCGGCCGAACAAAACAATACCGGTAAGCAATCAGCAGTTAACACCGCGCAAACCACTTGCGCTTGCTGCGTGAAACTGGCATCCGCTGTGGTTAAGCCGATCACTTGTTCAGCTTGCAACACCGTATTGCCATGTATTTGCTCTAGCCATACTGGTTCTGCTGGTAAGGCCAAACTTTGTTTAATCAGCACTCGATTTTGTTGCACATGTGCTAGAGCATCACCGACATGTGTAGCGGGATTTAAGCTGGCGTAAACCCCAGTACTCACGCCACCCCAACGCAAGGTTGTGGCGGCATGGATATCGGTAGGGGCGGGCCAATCTGGTTCAAGCCAATTTTTCGGCATCATTTTCTCGTAGCGCCGCAATCAAGTCGAGCATGTCTTCTGGCATCGGTTGTTCCCATTCCATATAGTCGTCAGTTAAGGGATGACTTAAACCTAGTTTGGCGGCATGTAGGGCTTGGCGTTTAAAGTTTTTCAGCGTGGCTTTGAGGTGGTCGGTACAATCGGAGGGCATTTGAAAACGTCCGGCGTACATAGTATCCCCAACCAACGGAAACCTGACATGCGCCATGTGTACCCGTATCTGATGCGTGCGCCCCGTTTCAAGCTTGACTTGAATCAAGGTGTGGCGCGCAAAGCGTTCGATCACACGATAATGGGTCACGGCCTCTTTGCCGGATTCCCGCACCGCATAGCGTTTGCGTTCCGTGGGATGCCGGCCAATGGGTTCATCCACAGTGCCGCCCGAAATCATGCGGCCTTTACTAATTGCCCGGTATTCGCGGTGGATACTGTGTTCTTGCAATTGATCAGTCAAGGAATGATGCGCCTGCAAAGTTTTAGCCACCATTAATAAGCCACTGGTGTCTTTATCAATGCGATGTACGATCCCCGCGCGGGGCAAGGTCGCCAAATTCGGCAAATGATGCAGCAAGGCATTTTGTAAAGTGCCTTGCCAGTTACCGATAGCCGGATGCACCACTAGACCTGCTGGTTTATTGACAATCAGCAGCGATTCATCTTCAAACAGAATATCTAAAGGGATATTCTCGGCGTCACAGCGAATAACCACCTCTGGTTCGGCATCGACTTCAATATCTTCACCCCCTTCCAGCCTGTCTTTGGGTTTTAGCGCCACCCCATTGACCAGTACCCGTCCTGCTTTCATCCACAGTTGCAATTTACTGCGCGAATAATCGCCAAACATTTCTGCCAATACTTGGTCTACCCGCATTCCGGCTAGCTCTTCGGGTACTTTTTCTACTAATCTGGTCATAACAAGTTCTTCTGATTAACCTAATGTTAAGTTATACTCACGGGCTGTAAAGGGATGCTAATACGGTTGCTTTGTTGGCAACTTGCATTAACGCCGCTATTTTTCTGTAAGAAAACCTCTAATAATACAACGTGTCGTCAATACTATGCGATTTCTTTTAATAAAAACATTATTAATTTGCTGCTTAACGATTTTTTTAAGCGGCTGCGAAACCCTTGGCATCAATCAAGGCAGCAGTACGGCTGAAGACAAGTATGCCGGTTACAATGAAGCGCAATTTCATAAAGAAGCCAAGGAAGCGTTACGAGAAGAAAGATATCAGAAAGCGGTTGAGCTTTATGAGGCTTTAGAAGCGCGCTATCCATTTGGAAATTATTCAGCGCAAACGCAATTGGATCTCGCTTACGGCTATTATAAAAATGGCGATGCCGAAGCGTCATTGGCGGCTACCGAGCGTTTTATTAAAATTAACCCACGTAACCCCAGTATTGACTATGCCTACTATTTAAAAGGCTTGGTTAGCTATAATCGCAGCATTGGCTTAATGGATCGGTTTTTACCGACCGATAGTTCGCAACGCGACGTTAACGGTGCGCAAGAAGCTTACCACGTCTATCAGGAGTTAATTCGTCGTTTTCCAAACAGTAAATATGTACCTGATGTTAAACAACGCATGATCGCGTTAAAAAACAATATCGCCATGCACGAAATACACGTCGCTAATTATTATTTTAAACGTAAAGCGTATGTGGCAGCTATCAGCCGTTGCAATCTTATCCTCAAAGATTACCAACGTACGCCTGCGATACCTTACGCATTGCAACTTATGGAAGAAGCCTATACCGAATTGGGGCTAACTAATCTTGCGAAAGATGCCAAACAAGTTTTTACTACTAATTACCCTAAAGGGGTGCCGGAGCTACAAGATAGCAAAAAAAGCTTTGTGTACGATGTTTGGGATTTTATCGGGTTTGATGAATAGGCTCATATAGATTAACTTATGTTGTAAGACGTTATTGCTTAACGTTTATAACCTTCTAATAACGGATCCAAGGCTTTTTGTCGATCCAGTGCGTACAAGTCATCAAAGCCGCCCACATGTAGATCGCCAATGTAGATTTGTGGCACTGTCCGACGCTTGCTTTTCTGCATTAAAGCTTCACGCAGACCCGGCTCAGCATCCACGTTAATTTCGGTATACTGCACACCTTTATTATCGAATAAACGCTTTGCCATCGTGCAATACACACAAAGATTGGCGGTGTAAATAAGAATTTTGGACATGATTATTATTGGCTAAGATTATCGCATTGCTTGCAATTGTAACTTTAAATTGCACATAATCGAATGGCCTATTAAATTAAATCTTTCATCGGGGGTAACCTGTATGCTTGGCAGTCGCCGCACGTTTATCAAGCAATCTCTTACGGCCAGTGCTTATGCCAGCCTTATCGGCAGTGGATTATTAACAACAGACGCACAGGCTGTTTGGGTAGTCGATCATTTTTCCCAAGCAACACTCAGCGATACCTTAACAAAAATATATCACGATGCCGAAATAACCGGGAGTGAGGCGATTACTTTAAAATTGCCGCGCGTGGTGGAAAATGGCGCGATGGTACCCGTCACGGTGAGCAGTAGCTTACCTAACGTCAGCGAGATTAGCCTTTTTGTTGCAAAAAATCCAACCCCGTTGGCGGTAGCTTTTAAACTTTCAAGCGCGATGGAGGCGTTTGTTTCTGCGCGAATAAAAATAGCCGAAACCTGTAATGTTATTGCCGTAGTCAACTCGAGCGGCAAACTATACAAGGCGCGGCAAGAAGTGACCGTATCTATTGGCGGTTGCGGAGATTAAGCATGGCCAGTATCAAGATTCGTACTAAACGACTTGAGGGCAAGACGCAGATCAGGCTATTGATTGCGCACCCTATGGAGCATGGACGCAATAAAGACAAACTAACCGGCCAACTGATCCCTGCGCATTTTATTAAAGAACTCACCGTTAAACATAATGATAGGGTTATTATCAGCAGTGATATGGCTGGTATGATTGCCAAAAACCCGTATTTTGCTTTTATGCTTAACGATGGACAGGCAGGCGATAAAATAACTGTCAGTTGGATTGATAATTTCGCCCAAACTGATAGGGCGGAGGTCAAAATTATCTAATGACATTGCTTTTAACTATCCCAATGCCAACAAATGATTAACGTCCAAAGAGTTGTACAGAGCTTAACGAACCCCGCTTATTGCCTTTACTATCGAGCGTTGTAAGCCAGGTGAATGAATTCGCCCCTACAAAAAGTCAGAGAAGTTATTTTTTACCAGATCCTTAACCCGCTTTTGCCGCATGGCGTTCCGCTTCAGTTTTAGCGACTTTATCCCGTAAATAAACCGGCATGGCCTGTTCTACCGACACCGCTTGACCCAACCCGAAACCATAAGCACCCAAACGGGCAATGGCGCTTGCTCTTGGCAAACAATCACTTTCTACGTGCAACACTTGCGCCTGTAAACGCGCCATTAATTCCGCCTGATAAACCGCCCAACCTGAGCCAATACCAGCGCCTGCAAGCGCAGGTGCAGTCACTTCAATAGGGGGTAATACCGCTTCATCACCTATCAAAGTGGCAAAACCATCCGCATTACGTTGATAAACACCCCAGAAAATCTCGCTAATGCGCGCGTCCATCGCGGTATAAACTATGTTAATTGAATTACGCCTAAAAAAATCCTGTGCTAATGCCGCCAAGGTTGAAACAGGCACCACCGGCAAATCAGCGCCAAAAGCAATACCTTGAATTACCCCGGTCGCAATGCGCACCCCCGTAAAAGAACCAGGCCCCCGACTAAACGCCAGCGCATCAAGCTGCTGCGGTTTTAGCTCAGCACTTGCCATTAATTCATCCAGCATCGGTAAGATTAATTTAGTATGCGTTTTGGGCGCTAACTGATAACGCTCCGCTACTTCACCGTCAATAAATAACGCAACTGAACAAGCTTCGGTAGAAGTTTCGACGGCTAATAATTTCATTGGGTACAATTTATTTATTGAGGAGAAACAGCCGCTTTATCTAACGCCCGCAGATGTTTTAATTTTTCAGCAATTTTTATTTCTAAGCCCCGCGAAACGGGTCGATAATAGCTTGCACCCGCCAGTTCTTCGGGCAGATACGTTTCACCGGCAGCATAGGCTTCCGGTTCGTCGTGCGCATAACGATAATGCTTACCGTAATCAAGACCTTGCATTAATGGCGTGGGCGCATTTCTTAAATGCAGAGGCACCGGTAAACTGCCGCTACGCTGTGCATCCTGCTGTGCCGCTTTAAAAGCAACATACACCGCATTGCTTTTGGGCGCACAAGCCATATACACAATTGCCTGTGCCAAAGCCAGCTCACCTTCAGGACTGCCTAAGCGCTGCTGCGTGTCCCAGGCATTCATACAGAGCTGTAAAACACGCGGGTCGGCATTACCAATATCTTCCGAAGCCATACGCACAATGCGCCGCGCCAGATATAACGGATCACAACCACCATCAAGCATCCGGCAGAACCAATACAGCGCGCCGTCGGGCGAACTACCGCGCACTGATTTATGCAGGGCGGAAATCTGGTTATAAAACTCTTCTCCCTGATTATCAAATCGCCGCAAAGTACCGGTTAAGACTGCTTCGCTAATGCTTTCATCAATACTGGCGGTGTGTTTAGCAGACGCCAGTTCTGCGGCAATTTCCAATAAGTTCAATAACCGCCGCGCATCGCCATCAGCAGTTTGTAAAAACTGCTGTTTTACCGCCGCAGTCATGGTTAATTGCTGCTGACCTAAGCCGCGTTCAGTATCTCTTAGTGCTTGCTCCAAAACTTGCAGCAAATCATCAGGCGTTAAAGCATTTAATACATATACCCGCGCCCGCGATAATAGCGCATTATTTAAGGCAAAAGAGGGGTTCTCAGTAGTGGCACCAATAAAATACACCGTACCATCTTCAACATGCGGTAAAAACGCATCCTGCTGCGATTTATTAAACCGGTGCACTTCATCGACAAATAAAATGGTGCGGCGGTTTTCTTGCGTTTGAATCAGCTTGGCAAGTGCCACAGCATCACGGATGTCTTTAACACCGGCGAGTACCGCCGAAATGGCGATAAAATGCGCATCCGAATGTGCCGCAATAATTTTCGCCAGCGTAGTTTTACCCGTACCGGGTGGCCCCCAGAAAATCATAGAATGCAAATGACCGGATACAATAGCCTCGTATAAAGGTTTGCCCACTTGCAAAATATGCTGTTGCCCGCAGTAGTCAGTAAGCCGCTGCGGGCGCATCCGTTCTGCTAAGGGCCTATTAAAATCCTGTGCCATTATTCAGCAAAAACGTCCACGCCTTTGGGGGCTACAAAGGTAAATAGCTCAGGAGATAACTTAGTATTGGTTTTTAATGCCGAAAAATAAATACGCGTCAGTTGCCCAAAGTTATCGCTTAGCTCCATTCCGCCTAAACGACCTTTATCAAGCCCGATCATAATGTATTTAAAACTGCTCTCTGGATTTTTAGGCAACAATCTCACCCATTGCAAACCTTCATCATCGCCTTGTTGCTCCAGCGTAAAATTATCACGCAGAGAAATCTCCCCGCTTAATAATAAGGCGGGGGTTGAACCTAAGGACTTATCCAGTTTTTTAATAGTGACTTGCTCTAAATCGGTATCATAAAACCATACCTTACCGCCATTCGCGATAATGGTTTGCGTAAACGGTCGTTGATATTGCCAATGAAATTTACCCGGACGATGTAAATAAAACACACCATAGCTGGTTTGCCCTGGATTGCCTTTTTCATCAATCACCACTTGCTTAAAATCAGCGGCAAGCGTAGACGAGGCTTTTAAAAAGGCTTCCAATTGTGCCACTGGCGGCGCTTCTGCTGCAACCACGTTGCATAACCCCCATAAACTTAATACTAACAACCACTGCTTTATCATGATGCTCCAAATATTTGCGTGCCTAAACCACTTAAAACAGATGTATCAATCAATAAAAATTCTATTTCATCCATTTTCACATACAGCGATTATACCAGCCCCCCAAAAAAACCGCCTCTAGTTTCCCATAGGCGGTTTTAAAGCCAATATGTAGACTGAAAAGTCGAAGAAGCCTTATTTGGTCATAACTGCGCTTGAATGACACCGCCCATTAAGTTAGCATTACACGGCATCATCCCTATTATATTCCCAAGTTAAGGAGCCATCATGCAAGCCACTTCAGTCATCAGTAAAGGACAAGCAACCATACCTAAGGCTTTAAGGCAGCAGCTAGGCATTCGTCAGGGCAGTCAAATTATATTTAGCATGGCGGATGATCATATTGAGCTACATGTTAAAAGTTCACCCATAGACCTGCCTGTGGGTGGTTTCGGCATGTTAACCAGCCGTAAAAAAGCGGTGCCAGTAGACGTTGATGCCGCACAAGCTACTGATGATCTGTAAAAGGTTTTGCTGGCCTTAGATTCAAATCAATCAGTGCCATCAATTGGGTCGGTATCTCCCTGATAGCGAGCTTAAAGGCGTGTTTTTCAAACACACCCAATACGCTTTAAGCTTTTTTTGTACCTCTTTTTCCAGCCGGAGCATGGAATCCGACACAGGCTAAAATATAAAAAATCTCTATTAATTCAACATGTAAGATATTATTTTCAGTTAGATACGCTACCCTGCCCGACAAATGTCGGTATCAAAACCGACATTTGTGGGGGTTACTTTTACAACTCCCCCGCTGAAAATCATGGAAACGGAGCGATAGCGAAGTGATGATTTTTAGTCCCCGATAGCTGCACAGGGGCCGGGTGTTGAGCCGGAGCAACGCGTAGGTGAAATACAGAGGCTTACCGATAGGCAGCGTCAACTATTGGCACGATGTCCCGATCCCCTTGCTGGGTCGGGACGATATTGTGCCAGGGGTATCGGGGCTTGCGGAGCAAAATAACTGTTGCGTAGTCTTTTGCCGCTTGCTTGGGCTGGGATGCCCAAAACAAGCTATCGCAAAAGTAGCGACTCTCCCTGATTGACTTTCGTTTAAAATCCTCTCGCTACCAAGCTAGCGCTTTGAAGTCTGCAAGAATATAATCTTTATTCTCACTTTTGTGATAGGTTAAGCGTGACAGTTTGCCACTGTCGCCAAGTGGCATTAAGTCACTATACATAGCCAGCAGTAGGGGCGATGTTAGCGTTGATTATCCAGCCTTTTTGCAAAGCTACCGCTTAAAAAACAATAACGTCATTGGTCAATCTTGCAATCATAAATTGCGCTTCCCACTCGCTGTCGAATTTTACCTGCCTTGAATTCACTTACCACCGCACCATCCACAACCTTTTAATAACCTTAAACGCAAAATCGGCATTATTAAGCAAGCCCACTTCAAAAATCCTAGAATTGAACTATGGTTATACCCATGAAATTGTTATTTTTAACTTAAACGCCGCTAGGAGATGTAATGGATATTGCTGAATTATTGGAATTTTCTTTTAAAAACAAGGCCTCTGACTTGCATTTGTCAGCGGGTCTGCCGCCGATGATTCGGGTAGATGGCGATATTCGACGCATTAATATTCCCGCCCTTGAGCACAAAGAAGTCCATGCGCTGATTTACGACATTATGAACGATAAGCAACGGCGTGATTATGAAGAATTCTTTGAAACCGATTTTTCTTTCGCTCTACCAGGAATAGCGCGTTTTAGGGTCAACGCTTTTAACCAGGAGCGTGGTGCCGCCGCAGTATTTAGAACCATTCCCTCGAAAGTATTAACCCTGGAAGAATTAAAAGCACCAAAATTTTTTGAAGAGCTGACCCGTAAACCGCGCGGGCTGATTTTAGTGACTGGCCCTACCGGTTCGGGTAAATCAACCACCTTGGCAGCGATGGTCAATCATATTAATGCCAATGATTATGCGCATATCTTAACCGTCGAAGACCCAATAGAATTTGTACATGACAGCCAAAAATGCCTGATTAACCAACGCGAAGTGCATCGCGATACGCAAAGTTTTAATAACGCACTGCGATCTGCATTACGGGAAGACCCTGATGTCATTATGGTCGGGGAGATGCGGGATTTGGAAACTATCCGGCTAGCCCTAACCGCTGCGGAAACGGGACATTTGGTGTTCGGTACGTTACATACCACTTCGGCGGCCAAAACTATAGACCGTATTATCGACGTGTTTCCGGCAGCGGAAAAAGACATGATCCGGTCTATGTTATCCGAATCTTTACAGGCGGTTATTTCGCAAACTTTACTGAAAAAAAATGGCGGCGGACGAATTGCCGCACATGAAATCATGGTGGGTACGGCGGCGATTAGAAACTTGATCAGAGAAGCCAAGGTTGCACAGATGTATTCTGCCATTCAAACAGGGCGCAAAGAAGGAATGCAAACCTTGGATCAAAATCTAAAAGAATTGGTCGATGCCGGTTTAATTACCGCCAAAGCGGCAATGGTTAAGGCCGTCAATAAAGACATGTTCCGTTAATATAAAAAACGCCTTTTCCCTTAGGGCTTGAGTATCTACACAAGTTACAAAGCACGTCATTCCGGCATGGATGTCGGAATCCAGTCACATGGATGTGAAAAATGGTCTAACACCGAGCATAAATCAAACACTTATGCCCAGCCACGATACCATCCTTGGCTCTGGATTCCGGCATCCATGCCGGAATGACGGTAAACTATACTTGTGTAGATACTTATGTCCTTCGGGAGAGAGAACTCAAATCAATCCTTACCTTTTCATCTCCTAAACCACCGAGAATTATTTATGGATTTTAAAGCTTTACTCGCCCTAATGGTGCAACACAAAGCATCGGATTTATTTATTACGGCTGGCAAACCGCCCTCGATGAAAGTCAATGGCAAGCTGACAGAAATGAGTAAAACCAAGCTCAATGATGAGCAAGCGATGCAAGTGGTTATGGGGATAATGACGCAGCGCCAAAAGGATGAATTTGAAAATACCAAAGAATGTCAATTCGCGATCAGCGTGCCTACGCTGGGTCGGTTTCGGGTCAGCGCGTTTACGCAACGGGATGCCGCGGGGATGGTGTTGCGGCGGATTGAAACCCATATCCCCGATGCTGAAGACTTAAATCTTCCCTCTAGCTTAAAAGATTTATTCATGCACAAACGTGGCTTGATTCTGTTTGTGGGTGCCACCGGTACCGGCAAGTCAACCTCACTGGCATCCTTAATCAAATACCGTAATCAAAATACCAGCGGACATATTATTACCATTGAAGATCCGATTGAGTATATGCACCGCCATGAAGGCTGTATTATTACGCAACGGGAAGTCGGCATGGATACCGAATCCTATGAAGTTGCCTTGAAAAATACCCTGCGGCAAGCGCCGGATGTGATTTTAATCGGCGAGGTCAGGAGCCGCGAAACCATGCAACACGCCATTACTTTTGCTGAAACAGGACATTTATGTGTCACTACCTTGCACGCCAACAATGCCAACCAAGCCATCGACCGTATTTTGCATTTTTTCCCCGATGAAATGCACAACCAGTTGTTTATGGATTTATCGCTGAACTTACGCGGCATCATCGCGCAACAATTGATTACCCGCACCGATGGCAAAGGCCGCTATCCCGCTATTGAAATCTTACTCAATACGCCGCTGGTGTCTGATTTAATTCGTAAAGGCGAAGTGCATAAACTCAAAGAGTTGATGAAAACTTCGCGCGAACATGGGATGCAAACTTTTGATCAGGCACTTTACGATTTATATACCGCCGGTAAAATCAGTTATAACGATGCCTTAAACTCCGCTGACTCACAAAATGAAGTACGCTTGATGATTAAACTCGGTGCCGCCCACGCAGGTAATCAGGATCTTAATACCATGTCGCTCGCGGATGCAAAAGAAAATAGCGTGTATTAATTCTACCTTACTGATGTTGCACGGATTAGTCGGAAGTCGGATTTTAGCCCGACAATAACTCGCCCAGCCAAACGGCATCCCATAAGCAATAATCGCCAAGCCGTTTAAGCACGCTTGCCCGCAGCGGATTCGCCACAATATCGCGCCATTCTTTGCACATCTTCATCTTTACGCACCGCATGGTCAAGATAATATGTCGGGTTAAAACCCGACTTCCAATCTGCGTAACATCAGCTATTAATTTAACAACCTAAAATTAAAGGCTTACCGTTTTTGATAAGGTCAGGACTGCTTCCAAACCACCCGCGGCATTATTAAGCAACACCAAATGTCCACCATGAATATGGGCTATATCTTGGGCGATACTCAACCCCAGCCCAGTACCGCCAGTGTCGCGGTTACGGGAAGTTTCCAAGCGATAATACGGCGTAAAGACATTCTCGATTTGGTCTTTTGGAATCCCAGGGCCTTGATCCAGAACACGGATAATGCAACTATCATGGTTATCCTCTACAAACAACGTCGCACGCTGCCCATATTTAAAAGCATTGTCGAGTAAATTGCTGATACAACGCTTTAATGCGGTGGGCTTGCCTCTATAAGGTGAGTACATAGCACCCTGGATGGTCACTTGTTCCTGCATTTCTTGCGCATCCGCCTGAAGGCTTTCCAGTAAAGCCATCATATCTACTGGCTGAAAGGCTTCCTGCTGATCGACACCGCGCATAAAATCCAGTGTTGCCATAACCATATTTTCCATTTCATCCAAATCTTTCTGAAAACGCGCGCGGGTGTCGTTATCCTCTAATAATTCTGACCGTAAGCGTAGTCGAGTAATAGGCGTTTTTAAGTCATGCGAGATAGCCGCCAAAAGTTGCGTTCGCTCTTGGATGTGATGGATTAAGCGGTCTTGCATAATGTTAAAGGCGTGGGCGGCACGGCTGACTTCAATAGGCCCACTTTCATCTAATGGCAGCCGGTGAATGTCTTTGCCCAATTCTTCCGCCGCGTTCGCTAATTGTTGTAACGGGCGCGTAACCCAATGCACGGCGACAAATGAAAATCCGGTGATAGAAATGAGAATAATCATCAAATGTAATAGCACCGGTGATTCTTCTTCAGCATGGCTCATCAAATCGGTTTTTAAAATCAGCGTGCTACCGTCTTTTAATAGAATATTAATGGATAAAAATTGTGGCGTGGTTTCAGTGATAATGATACGTGCAGGCTGCTGATCGCCCAGCAATTCATGCAGGGTTGAACGAAAAATTTTAAACTTAGGGTTATTGGGTTCACCCGTCCGATTTGTTTGCGATGATTTTTTGGCCACCTGAAGCCGCATGAAAGGGTCATGAAATTGTTCGCTAATGGCTTGTTTAGTCTCGATATTGAGTACTGACATTAATCGAATAAGGTCAGCGGCCCGTCGTGCAGCCTGCATTTGACTGGATTGATCGGTCATCTGGCGATGTTGATACAGGTGAATGGTTCTATTCAATGCCTGTGCGAGAATTAAGCCCAACAATAAGATGCCAATCATGCGGCTAAATAAAGTGCGGGTTAGCCAGTGCGCCATCAGTTTAAGCTCACTTCGGTTGACAATATATAGCCCTCGCTGCGCACGGTTTTGATAATTACCGGCTCTTTAGCATTGTCACCCAGTCGTTGACGCAGCCGACTAATTTGTACATCAATACTGCGGTCAAACGGGTCGGCATCTTTACCTAACGTCAGGTCTAGCAACTGCTCACGACTCAAAACTCGATTTGCATGTTCTAAAAATACCTTGAGCAACCGATATTCCGCGCCGCTTAATGCTACCACCAATCCATCTTTTGCACGTAAATTACGGGTTACGGTATCTAACTGCCAATGAGCAAAATGCAAATAACGACCATTTTTGGGTTCCTCAGTATCGGGCAAAGTATGCGCTCGGCGCAGGACACTCTTAATGCGCGCCAGCAATTCGCGAGGGTTAAAGGGTTTGGGCAAATAGTCATCGGCCCCCATTTCCAAACCGATAATGCGGTCTGTTTCATCCCCGCGTGCCGTCAGCATAATTACGGGAATATTGGAATGCACCCGTAAATTACGGCATAACACCAAACCATCCTCACCAGGCAACATTAAGTCCAGTACGATTAAATCAATCGACTGCTCAGCCAAACTTTTCCGCATGGAACCGCCATCTGCCGCCAGTGAAACTCGGTAGCCATTTTTACGTAAGTAATCCCCCAATAGATTGCGTAGCTCTTTGTCGTCATCTACCACCAACAGATGAATTTCGGCTATACCCACAGTGGATGGGGCTAAAAAATAATCATGCAATTCTGTTGTCATAGTTTGTTACAAAAAGGCCATTTTGTGAAATACGCCCGTTACATTGGCGTGATCAAATAGCGTTGCCTGTTAACAGGCAACGCCTCTTTTTTACTGGTTATAGCCAGTAAAAAAGAATAAATAACTAACGCTTACTAAGGTCAACATACCATGAAAAATATATTATTAGCCATTGCATTAATAGCCACCTTACCTGTTGTTGCAATTGCTGAGGAAAATGCAGCTTCCCCCGCAAAAGCAACGCCCAAAGAGCATCACATGCAAAATGCCAATCCTTCAGCCACAGAAGCAGTAGAGCAAGTTAAGGAACAAGCACCCGCGCATACGATGAATAATGCCAATCCTGCTCCTAAAGAAGTGGTGGAAAAAGTTAAGCAACATACTATGCAGAATAAATAGACGGGTGTCTATTTGTTAAGGAAAAATCATTACGCCGTAATGATAATTAGCTTCCTCTTTAAAAAAGGAAGCTAATAACCATCAAAGTTTGATACGTATTTTATACAGGGGAACGACATGGGTGAGAATCAAAAATTAATGGCAGTAGTTGTAGGTATGTTTGCTATTGCTTTTATTATGGTAGCTGTAGGCAAACAGGATGAGTCGCCTGAGATTGTTGCAGAACGGACTAGGTTATTAACGTTTTCGTCGATGCAAGGCATGGCTGGTCAAAAATGTCCGGTTGCCATTAGAAACGAAACTGGCACGGAAGTTTATTTCCCCACCGGAAACGAAAGTGACAAAGAAACTTACGTGACGCTGAATTATAAAGGCACTGAAAAAGGGGATAAGTTTAAAACCGCTTCGTGTACTTTGAGTTTGGAACTGGGTGGTATTTCTAAGCTGATCATTGATGATAAAGTCGTTATAGACAAGAAAAAAATGACCACTACCAATAATTAGGACGTAAGTCCTGTTGTTATGTTTTGGAGGCTCAGATGAATATTCAACGTCGGCAGTTTTTAAAATACACAGGCATTGCAGCCGCTATAGCGGCGGCTTATCCAGCGCTGTTACGCGCAGATATGTCACGGATAGCCTCTAAAGCATCCGCTGATTTTCAGGCGGATGTTGAGCTTGAGTTAACGCAAGAAGCGACTGATATAGCTATCTTTACCGGACCTAAAACCAGCGTGTGGAAGGTATCTGGTAAAGTTTTAAAAGGCTCTGCCACTGCGTTAAGCAATAATCTTAACACTTATCTTGCCCCAACCCTGACTTTTCAACAAGGTCAAAAAGTTCGCATTTATTTAAAAAATGAATTACCTGCACACTCCATTTTACATTGGCATGGGCTGCATGTCCCTGCCAATATGGATGGCAACCCGATGTATGCCATCAATACCGGTGAGACTTTTGTGTATGAGTTTACCGTGCGTAATCGCGCCGGTACTTACTGGTATCACGCGCATACGCATGGCAAGACGGCTCGGCAAGTCTACTCAGGACTCGCTGGCTTACTGATTGTCAGCGACAAGGAAGAGCAAGCGCTTGACTTGCCACACGGTGAATTTGATATTCCCTTAGCGATCCAAGACCGTAGCTTTGATGATCAAAATCAATTGCGTTATGGCGCGAACATGATGCAAAAAATGCAAGGCTTCTTGGGTGATCAAATAATGATTAACGGTCAGCCTGATTTTGTGTTGGATGTTGCTACCCGTTCTTATCGCCTACGCCTATTAAATGGCTCTAACTCCCGAATATATAAACTCGCTTGGGACGATGGTGCAGCGATTAACGTCATCGGTGTGGATGGCGGGTTATTGGAACAGCCCGTACGGATGCCTTATCTGATGCTCGCACCGGGTGAACGGCGTGAGCTTTGGGTGGATTTTAGTGATAAACCTGTGAATACTGAACTGACGCTACGCAGCACCCCTTTTGAAGCCGCCACACACGGCATGATGGGTGGCATGGGTCGCGGAGGGATGATGGGGAGAGGCATGGGTATGATGGGCGGCGGTATGGGTGCTGTTTCCAAATTACCCTCAGGCGGTGATTACCCTGTTTTAAAAGTCCGCGTGGTTAAAAAAGCCAGTAGCAGTCAAGCCTTACCGAAACGTTTAACCGCCATTAAAC